>JACQOL010000097.1 GCA_016202555.1 Chloroflexota bacterium
AGGTGAAGGACCTGGGAGTCTTCCCTAATCTGAAGCGAGTTCAGGTAGTCTGGGTAGGCATAAGCGGGGAGATAGATAAGTTCAGTCAGCTTCAGCAAGGCATTGAGTCTAATCTAGCCAGCATCGGTTTTGCCCCGGAGAAACGACCCTTCACACCCCACCTGACCCTAGCGCGGCTTCGCCAGCAGGTATCATTTGAGGAGAGGCAAAGACTGGGACAGCTTATTGCCGGCACCGGATTTGAAGCTGGTAATATTAAGGTAGATGCTATCAGCCTGATGCAGAGCGAGTTGACGCCAGCAGGGGCTATTCATCGTCGAATCAGCCAGGTCAAACTAAAAAAGCCCTTGCCAACGGCTACTGCTTAGTGTATACTCTAGAAAAATTTAATCCGGCTGGGAGGTGGACATCGTGGAACAATCTAATTTCCCCAAATGTCAGAAGTGCAATACTGGAGACCTGGTGCCCCTATCCGATTTCGGTAGCCAAGGAGCGAATATCCATTACAAAGCCTGGGTTTGCACTAACCCCGCTTGCGGTTATAATCTAAAAATTAGGAATGGGGATGTCTATATTGACGAACCCATTATGAGCGGAGTCTCACACAGTAGTCGCCCCCGTTAAGATATTTGACGATTGCCCAGTAGTTTCAGGGCAGGGATGGTGAGTGTGCTTCCCCAAGTGGTTAAACTGGGCGGAATGGCGCTCGACATTCTGTTCCCAAAGAGGTGTGTTGGCTGTGGCAGAGAGGGCGATTTTATTTGCGACTCCTGCCGTAGTTCGCTAACCCGTGTTATACCGCCCCTTTGTCCTGTATGTGGCAAACCCCAATCCAGCGTAATACTCTGCTCAAGCTGTGTTAGAGAACAAGCCAGGATTAACGGCATCCGCTCTCCATTCCGTTTTGACGGAGTAATGCGCCAGGCGATTCATCAGCTAAAGTACCGAAATCTCAGGGCGCTAGCAGCACCTCTGGCGCAACTGCTTAACGATTATCTGATGACTAATCCGGTGCCGGGCGAGGTTCTGGTACCGGTGCCACTATACCGAAAGAGATTGCGGGAGCGTGGCTATAACCAATCCAGCCTGCTCGCTAGAGAACTGGGCAAGCTCACCAGCTTACCAGTAGTTGATGATTGCCTCACCCGGGTACGGCATACTACTCCACAAGCCAGAACAGCCTCTGTCGGTGAGCGGAAGAGCAATGTCGCCAATGCTTTTTCCTGCGTTGACAACCGGCTACGGGATAAGCGAATTCTGCTTATTGATGACGTTTCCACTTCTGGAGCTACCCTTGATGCCTGTGCGGCAGGGCTGAAAGCCGGCGGGGCGGCATCGGTGTGGGCTCTGGTTCTCGCCAGAGAGATTTAAGAAAACCGGTGGGGAAATAGTTAGCCAACAAATCGGGAAAGAAAGTGGCAATAATTTCCGCCAGAAAGGGCATCAATAATTAGCTAATGAAGGTCATCGGTCTTACTGGGGGCATCGGCAGCGGGAAAAGCACGGTGGCGCAGTATCTGGCAAAGCTGGGAGCCGTCATCATAGATGCCGATAAAATAGGGCATGAGATATTGAAGTCCGATGCCGAGGTACGGCGTAAGGTAGTGGCTGCCTTTGGCCGACAGATTCTTGACCCCGGCGGTGAAATTGACCGTCAAAAACTGGGCGAGATAGTTTTTAACCATCCCGAGTCTTTATCACTATTGAACCAGCTAATGCACCCGCTGATGTATGATATTGCTAAAACCCGAATTGAGGAATACCGACAACAGGGAGTGGGGGTGGTGGTACTTGAAGCTGCCCTCCTGGTTGAGATAGGTTGGACTTCACTGGTAGACGAGCTCTGGGTTACAGTTGCCTCTGAGGCTAACGCACTCAAGCGTCTTCAAAAGCAGCGTGGACTAACTGAGGAACAAACCCTGGCTCGCCTCCGCTCTCAGCTATCTTCAGAGGAGCGGATAAAGCACGCTAATGCCATCATCAACAATGATGGTGACCTTGATGAAATGAAGACAAGGGTAAGGGAACTATGGTTAAGACTCCAGTCCCAGGGTGGCAGAAATAGCTCCCCCGACTAACCCTACACTACCAGATTACTCAGCAGAACGAGCAACAAGAGCTATCTTTCCGTCATCTTCTTCGTTATACTATATGCACAGGGTAACACCATTGTTTAGCTAATGGGGGTATCAGGTGCAAGATGAGGAAAATCTCGTCGGGCGAGCCAGACAGGGAGACCAGAAGGCATTCGCCCAGTTATACGAGGAACACTTCAATAAAATTTATCGTTATGTAGTCGTACGAATAGGCGATAAGACGGAGGCGGAGGATATGACTCAGCAGGTCTTTCTCAATGCTCTCCAGTCAATTGCTTCCTTTAAGTGGCAGGGAACGCCATTCGCTGCCTGGCTATTCCGTATTGCTCATAACCAGGTGGTTGATTATTTCCGAAAAAATCAAAAGCAGCCGGTTGCCCTTTTTGATGAATCGTTGGTGGAAAGTGATAGTAATCCCCAGCGAATGGCTGAGAACAGCCTGGATATTGAGCAGCTATTATCGGCTACCGAACGGCTAACAGCGGCACAGCGCGAGGTAATTTCCCTTCGTTTTGCCGGGGGATTAGCCATTGCTGAGGTAGCTAAAATAATGGGTAAGAGCCAGGGGGCAGTAAAAGCTTTGCAACATAGCGCCATCATCGCTCTGCGCAAGACATTATTGTCCGAAAATAAGGTATTAGTGGCAGAAGACAATGAGAAAGACTAGAGAGTTTGAAAATATCCTGGATGAATGCCTAGAGCGACTGCTGGTCAGAGGCGAGACCATTGAGCAGTGTCTCCAGCATTTCCCGAAGCTCGCTAATGAACTTAAACCATTGCTGGAAACGGCTCTGGCGGTTAATCAAGCATCAGCTATTCAGCCTAACTCTGAGTTCAGAGACAGAGCTAGATACCAGTTCTACTCGGCACTTCAGGAAACGGGATTAAAGAGGAAACGTCCTTTTTTTCTCTGGCGGCTGCGCTGGGCGGCGGTCATGTCAATTGTCCTTGCTCTGCTAGTGGCTAGCGGCGGCACAGTGATGGCAGCTAGCGGCAGTATGCCCGATGAGTTTCTTTATCCAACGAAGCTGGTAACCGAGCAGGCTCAGCTGTTATTGACCCCTTCGGCTCTGGGAAAGGCGGAGCTTTACACCAGACTAGCCGACAAAAGGGTAGACGAGATTGCTCGTATGGCTGGTAAAAATAAGCCAGAAAAAATAGAACAGACTGCCCAGCTCCTTAATAAGTATCTGACTAAAATAGCCGCTTTAACCTCGGCCAAGGGGGTAAAAGTCGGTATCACAGTGGCGCCATCTCCCGGAGAGACAACTGCTACCGAAAAGACAACGGCTCTGGCAGCAGCTCAAGCACTTCAAGAAGCAACAGCAGCAGAAAAAACCTCGGCCGCGGAAACACCAAAAATAAATGAGCAGGCTAAGAGCTCTTTAGCAAGAAGCATAATGTCTGACCGCCGGGCTAAGCTGAAGGAGACAATGGGGCGCTATGCTAGCAATCATCCGGCCCGTCTTCGTGCTCTGTTGGAAACAGCCCCCCCAGCAACCAGACAGGCGTTACTGGATGCTATTGCCAAATCAGAGGGCAGCTATAAGAAAGCCATCGAGTCTTTAGGCGGAGACTAACGTTAAAGCATATCAAAAAATCTCTCAGGTTGCCACTAATTAAACGGCGCCTTTTTCGCTATGTATAATATGGATAAGGGGTAAGAAATTTGGAGGCAGGAGAAAATGATGGGATTTTTAAAGACAACAATGGTCTCTTTTATTCTGGGTGGGCTTATTATTGCCGCCTCAAGCTGTACTTCTGCCTCAAAGGCGGTGACACAAAACCAGACAGTAGCCGTGCAGCGAGGTAATCTAACCATAGATATCACTGGCGCTGGCAATCTGGTGCTATCCCAAAAGGAGGACCTCGCTTTTGAGATAGCGGGAACGGTTACCGAGGTTATGGTAACAGAGGGAGATACTGTTGAGAAGGGGCAGGTGCTAGCTAAGCTGGATACCTCGGACTGGGAGACGCAACTGAGTACTCTGGAGGATAAGGTAACCGCTGCCGAGCGCCAGTTGACGGCAAAAGAACGGGCGGTAACAACTGCCGAGCGTCAGTTGACGGCAAAAGAACGCGATGTAGTTCAGGCTGCGATTAACCTTAAGGATGCCCAGACTGTTCTGGACAGAACTCAGGTTACCTATACTGTTGCCGAGTACACCGCGGCGCAGGCTGCTGTCGATGCTGCCAGAACTGAACTGGAGACAGCTCAACAGAAACTATCCAGATATGAACCGGGAACTGATGCCTATTGGATTTACCTGGACCTACAAACCTCGGCTAAGTCAAAGCTGAAAACGACTCAGGCTAAATTAGACGACATGCTATCCGGCTTTAAGGATGAACTAGCCAAGAATCAGCGGCTGGTTGATACCGCCCAGTGGAACCTGGAGAGTGCCCAGATTGCCGTCGCAGATGCCCAGCTTGGAATAGAGGATGCCCAGATTGCGGTCGCAGATACCCAGAAAGCGCGAGATGATGCTCAGAAGGCGCTAGATGAAGCCAAAAGTAAACACACGGCGATTATCGCCCCTTCGGCCGGCTTCATTACCAAGGTTAATGTTCTTGGCGGTACTGAGGTGACGAAGGGGACGGTCGCCGTAACTCTTGCCGACCCCGCTAAGTTTGAAGCCGATATTCTGGTTAACGAAACGGATATCCTGCAGACAAAACTGGGGGGTAACGCCAGTGTGCAGGTGGAAGCCATGCCCGGGCTGAACCTGCCGGCTAAAGTTACTCAAATTGCCCCGACAGCTACTATTCAATCGGGCGTGGTAAACTACAAAGTGAAGGTTGCAGTAGCCTCCTTACAATCTGTCATGCAGGCACGGCAGCAGGCAATTGGTAATTTATCTGCAGATAACATCACTTCACCCCGGCAGCCGACCGGTGGCAATCCATTTTCGGGTAATACTACCTCACCAGGACGACCGACCGGTGGTAATTCATCAGGAATTGTAAACCCGAGGACAGGTGGACTGCGAGCAACTCAAGGGCAAACACAAGTAGTGGCATTCAGTGATGTCCAGCTTAGAGAAGGGCAGACTGTTACCGTGAGTATCCTGGTAGCGGAGAGGAGCAATGTACTGCTGGTACCTAATGGCGCCATTACTCGCCAAGGAGAGCAGAGTATGGTTAAGGTAATGAAAGATGGTGTTATTACGGAGCGTTCTATAACTGTTGGCATCAGCAACTGGCAATACACCGAGGTCACCAATGGCCTCACTGAAGGCGAGACGGTGCTTGTCCCCCAAAACACCGCTCCCAAACCGACAACATCACAGCAAAATCAGGGAGGAATACGTTTACCGGGAGCTGGAGGATTTGGTCGATGATTCGTCTGGAGGGCATAACCAAGGTCTACCCGATAGGCAAAAGAGAATTGACCGTTCTCAATGGGATAGACCTCTCTGTTGAGAAAGGCGAGATGGTGGCCCTGATGGGTCCCTCCGGCTCGGGTAAGTCTACGCTGCTCAATCTTCTCGGTTGCCTAGACCAACCAACTGCTGGCAGTTATTACCTGGATGGGAGAGAAGTTAGCCGCCTCAGCAGTGGTGAACTGGCTCAGGTCAGGGGTCAGAAAGTTGGCTTTATCTTTCAGAGTTTTAACCTGTTACCCCGCCTTTCGGCTCTGGCAAATGTGGAACTGGGGATGAGGTACTGTGGTGGCAGCGACCGTCGCCGTGCTCTAGAGGCACTGACAAAGGTGGGACTCGCCGAGCGGGTTAATCATCGCCCTACCGAACTTTCCGGCGGTGAACAGCAGAGGGTTGCCATCGCCCGGGCTCTGGTGAAAACCCCGCCCCTGATTCTGGCAGATGAGCCGACCGGTAATCTAGACAGCCGCTCTGGTGAGGAAATTATGACTATCCTTACCTCTCTGCATGCCGAGCAAGGCGTTACTTTAGTTATGGTGACCCATGAGCTTAATATTGCCCATTATTGCAAACGCATCATCAATCTCAAAGATGGACAGATAGTTACCGAGGTGAAGCTATGAAAAAGTGGCTTGAACCTTTAACCAGCGCCTGGGTCGGGATAGCCACTCACCGTCTGCGCAGCTTCTTGACCATTCTGGGTATCGTTATTGGCGTCGGCGCCGTGATTGCCCTGATGTCTATCGGAAGGGGGGCTGAGGCACAAATCCTTTCCAATATCCAGAGCCTCGGCCCTAATCTACTTACCATCCGCCCCGGGGCATCCACTTTTGGTGGGGTCAGGAGTGCTGGTGGTGGGGTCAGAACACTGACGATAGAAGATGCCCAGGCAATATCAGAACAGGTCTCCAATATATCGGAAGTATCCCCGTCCTCTGCCAGTAGCCTGCAGTTGGTCGTGGGTGGCAGTAATACTAATTCTCCAGTTAATGGGATAACTCCAGAATACATGACGATAAATAACCTGAAAATGGCCAGCGGTTCTTTCTTCTCCCAGCAGGAGTACCAGAGCGGTGCCAAAGTAGCCGTGCTCGGTGCTACTGTTGCCCAGACCCTGTTTAAAGATGCTGACCCGCTCGGGCAACAGATGCGAATGGGTGGCATCATCATACGTGTCATCGGCGTTCTGCAGAGTAAGGGGACAAGTTTTAGCTCGTCTGATGACGCTATTTTCGTCCCGTTGACCGCCTTGCAACAAGCAGTCGCCCAGCCAAGAACCCCTCAGGGTGGCCATATCGTCTCAGCGATATCGCTGACGGTCAGTGACCAGGCTCAAACGCAAAATGTTATTGCTAATATTACCAGTCTATTACGCACCCGGCACCGGCTGGCGTCTACGGCGGATAATGATTTTAATATCATGTCGGTGGAGGAGCTTGCCAGCACCCTTTCCCAGGTAATCGGCACGATGACCCTTTTCCTGGGGGCTATCGCTGGTATTTCGCTGCTGGTAGGAGGTATCGGGGTAATGAACATTATGCTGGTGTCAGTATTGGAGAGAACCAGAGAGATTGGCATCCGTAAGGCACTGGGCGCCCGGGAGTGGGATATATGGAGTCAGTTCCTGATTGAAGCTGCCTTCCTGTCTTTAATTGGTGGTATCATCGGAATTATCCTGGGCTGGTTAGTTTCAGTCCTCGTGGGCCGTAGCGGGCTAATCACGCCCGTAGTCACGGCTGATATTGTTATTATGGCGGTTTCGGTATCGGTGGGGATTGGTCTATTCTTTGGCTTTTATCCGGCCTGGAACGCCTCTCGCCTTAACCCCATTGAAGCGCTGAGGTCGGAATAGTACTAACTAATTAATTTCTCAAAAGACCCTGAGTTATTACTAACCAATTGACAATATTTTCGTTATATATATTAGAGCAAGAAATTCAAGCACAGGAGGTCAAATTAAATGTCTAAAAAAGTAAAAGTTCTGGTTTCAGTAGTAGCGGCGGTAACCTTACTGACGGTGGGCAGTACCGTTGCGGTAATGGCAAAGGGAGCAGAGTCGGCACCACCTCCATCAGCAATGACCCAAGCCGTGGCGGGGACAGACAATAGCACGCTTCTTGCCCGGGTTGCCCAGATTTTAGGGATTCCCCAGGATACCCTGGTTAACGCCTTTAAACAGGCACAGCAGGAGAGAAGGGCAGATGCTACTGCCAAGGCATTAGAGAAGTTAAGCAAAGCCTTGGACAAAGCTGTAGCAAAGGGGCGTCTTACTCAAGAGCAGGCCGACCAAATCAAGGCATGGTTGGCGCAGAGACCGGCGTTTCTGGGACCGGGGTTTTTACAGCGTTTCTTCAGCAACCATAACTTACCTGGCGGGCATATGAAAGGTTTTCCTGGTGGGCTTAGGAATGGTGGACATATGAAAGATGGGCCGAAAGGGCACTCCTCTGAGAACGCTACCCAAAATAACTAGCTTTCTGTTCTAGACTAGAATTATAATTACTAGAAAGAACTTCGGCAGGGGAGACAAAGAATGAGAAAAGGTTGGTTATGGGTGGCAGGACTGGTGTTAGGGCTGGGCATTATCGGCTTAACTGGTTGCCAGGCGGGTAGCTCTACACTGGGAGACCTGAAAGCAATAAATATCGGTGGTAGCCAGCAGGAGGGAATCTGGGTAAACGGGACAGGTAAGGTTACGGTTGTCCCAGATATCGCTAACCTGAGGTTGGGTATTGAAGCTCAGCAGGTAAGTGTCGCTGAAGCTCAGACACAAGCCGCCGCAGCAATGGCTAAAGTTATGACAGCCCTGGACAACAACGGGGTGGCTAAAAAGGATATCCAGACTCAGAACTTCAATATATCTAAGGTAACCAGATGGGATGATAAAAACCAGCGGGAAATCGTCATCGGCTACCGGGTAACTAATACGGTAACCGCCAAGATACGGGATATAAATAAAGCTGGTAGCATCATTGATGCAGTGGCTTTAGCTGGTGGAGATTTAACCCGAATTGATAGTATCAGCTTTTCCGTGGACGACCCAACGCCTTACTATGAAGAAGCCAGGAAAGGGGCAATGGCTGATGCTGAGGCAAAAGCCAAGCAACTGGCTGGACTGGCTGGTATTAGCCTGGGTAAACCGACTTTTATCTCAGAGAGCACCTTTACTCAGCCTCCCCCTCCCTCTCCTGTATTCAGACTGACTGCCGAAGCCGCCGCCCCGTCGACCCCGATAAACCCCGGCGAGACGGAAATTAGTATTAGCGTCCAGGTAACCTATGCTATCAAGTAATAGATGTAAGTCTGCCCCGGGGATGAGGGCAAAGTGTTCTTGCTGTAATTGAGCAAAAATACGATGCAAAAATAAAAAAGATAATAGCTAAATACCGAGCTCGTTTGGCTATTCTACCTCATCCCCTTAATCCCCCTCTCCCTTCGGGTTTGATCCCTCAAGGGCAAGCCTTTAAAGGAGAGGGGGAAGTTTTATTAAGAGGGATAGTAGCCATTCTTAAACGCCCTTGTATATGCGGAATGTGGTTACGACATTAGGGATAGGATTACGTTGGCAAGTGAATGAAACTACTTTTATCTCTGTAACCTATCGTAACAAGAACGGCAGAGTGGCTTTTCTATCGTAGTTATCCAT
>JACQOL010000007.1 GCA_016202555.1 Chloroflexota bacterium
AGATAGGTCCGATTAAGATAAGGTCTGAGGTGAGCCGGGGTGCCATTAGAGATGTTAGAGAGACCTACAATCGATTTACAGCCGGGAGCAATCTCCCCCAGCATACTCATAAACTCAAGGCAGGCTTTTACCTGGTTTATTTCCACTG
Organism: Chloroflexota bacterium; assembly: GCA_016202555.1. GTDB lineage: Bacteria > Chloroflexota > Dehalococcoidia > Dehalococcoidales > UBA2162 > JACQOL01. The sequence goes on from JACQOL010000007.1 coordinate 149, forward strand.
ACACCGGGGGAAGGATAAGGTCAATCCAGATATCCTCATTAGGGATGCCTATCTCATTAGCTTTATAGACCAGGTCAACAGTATACATACACCTTTCGTTAGCGTCCCGGGGCATTCCTTCGACACCCCACAGCAATCCAATCATCGATGCCTTGTATTTAACAACCAGAGGTAATTCCCGAGCTAACCTTTCTGGTTGAAGAGACACCGAATTAATTAAGGCTTTGCCCCGGCAAACTTTCAAACCAGCTTCCATCGCCACCGGGTTGGCAGTATCCAGTGACAATGGTAAAGCAGTAACCTCCTGCACAGTATTGACCACCCAACTCATCATAACATCCCCTCCCCGCCGCGCCGGACCAATATTAATATCAAGATAATCCGCCCCGGCTTTAGCCTCAGCCAGAGCCAGTTCCTGAATCGGCTTGGGGTTTCTCTCCCTCATTGCCGCACCGATAGTTTTAGACATAATATTGATATTTTCCCCGATAAGAATCATCTTCCCCTCCTTATGGTTTCCACTCTTTAAGGTAAGCCGGCAGGTGAGCACCTTCTCTGGGACCAATCTGAATCTCCCAACCGGGTAATTCGTCTGCCAGACCGCTACTTTCGGCAGCAACATACCCCGGGATTATCAATTTGTGGTGTTTAGCCTTATCCATAATCCCGCTCTTTTTAACGAATGGACCAATAGCATCAGCGACAAATTTTCCGGCCGCCCAGGCGGTCATCACCGAGAGTCCCTCAGTATCCATCACCAGAAGATAGCTGGGAACCTTACTCGATTCTATCTCACCGGAAACAATAAAGTAAGTGAGAGCAAAATTAGAGGTAATCAGCACTGGCGAATTCTCATTAGGACCACCAATCTCATAGATTCCAGTAGTGATTGCCAGCGGGCGCTGGGGGTCAGTGTAGATATTCAGCCTTTCCACGAGCAACGGGAAGAGGCTTTCTCCCTGAAAATCGGAGAGAACGATAATACCAGCGTATTTAACGACAAACATCGAGGCAATCACTGCCTCTTTCATCGGGTCGTCAGTCATCTCAGACGGAAAAACAATCGTCGGGAAACCTAAAGGCCGAAACTTTTTTGTTAAGGCAGCTCTCCTGATGATCACCTCGTCCTCAAATGCCTGGCGAACCGTTCTCGCCCCTGAATCAATAACAAGGTCATTTACCCCGGCATTGGTTAAGCGGGTAGTCAGCTCAGCAAGTTCCTCCAGGCTGGAAGCTCTAACGGCTACCGGGCACGAATTCTCCTTAGCCAGGATGGCAACGCGGTCCAGGTTATCCTTGGTTGCTGCGTAGATTAGCGGTTTCCGGTCAGCACAAACCTTTACACCCGCCGCCAGAATATCAGGATTAAGGCTCATCAAAATAATACCGCCGTCACTATTTTGTTTAACTTTATTGACCAGAGCGGCAAACTTAGCAGCATCACCCGATTCATCTTTGACGGCTATCAGTTCGGGACGGAGGATAAGCCCGACTCTTTCATACTGGAGCTGCTTAAACCTCTCCAATCTGGCATCAACCTCAGCCTCATCCATATTATCCTTAATCAGGAGGGCAAAACCGGGTGGGTTCTCAAATCTTTTCTCATGGCGGAACATCACTGTCTCGCCACCAACTTTCAAGACCCGGTTCCCAATGCCAATGGTAACCAGCCTGATTGGCGGGGCTGATGCCTCCAGCAACTGAGCCTTAGCCTCTTCAGAAACGTAGGGACAGCGGCTTAATTCGGCTTTGCCGGCGGCTAGATTCATGGCAAAAGCAAGACAGGTCGGTACTCCGCAATCGCCACAGTTCGTCTTGGGCAGTAGCTTAAATATCGCTATTCCGGTAAGTGGCATCCTATCGTAATCCTTTCCCGTTTATTATCCATAACAAGAATAGGCAAGACCGCTATCTATTGCGGCAGCACCATTAGAAAAACTCTCTGCTTAACCTAATATTGGCTCCATAGTCAAAGCAGGGTGCCCCTTCTCCTGCAAGAAGGGCAGAATCTCCTCTTCAGTAACGCCAACTGTCTCGTCAGCAATCATCTCAAGAAAGTTAGGCACACCCAGTTCGACAGCCCGAGCCTGAAGCCTCTCACCTATCTCCGCCTTCAGCATCTTGGGCATCCAAACTAATCTCAACAACCCACCATCACCACTAAGGAATTTTCGCTGAGTAGTATTATACTTGCCATGACCAACAAAGCCGGGCGAGCTGACCCCCCCACCGATAGTGCCCGCCAGGGAAGTAAACTTCATCCCGCATGGGGTCGGTCCCGTGTAGTCCCGATTTACCGTCATAAACCCGTTACTCAGCGGCAGAACAGCGGCGATACACTCACAACAACCACAGGTAGTCATCGGGTCATTAACGAGACTGTAGAAATTATAGTGGTCTATCTTACCGCGGGAAGCCTTGAAGAGAAAATCGTTAACCCCTTGCCATTGCCCCAGCTTGGCATCAATAGTTCTTCCTTTCGGCACTGGTTGATTTGGTCCGGTGGGATTAATCTCGCTCGAAGCCTTGACATCCATCCAGTTATAGGAGCCACAAAGTCCGGTTCTCTCCGGGCTGATGACACAAACATGGCCGGGAGCAAAGGACTGGCACAGGGTACACGAGTAATACATATCGGTAGTTTCATCGGACATGCCTTCAATTCGAGCATCTCTGCCCCCATATACTGCCTTAGCTTGTGACACTACCTCAGTCACTTTATCCGCTTCGGTATAAATCTTGACCTGTAACTTATCAAAAATTCGACCAAAATCCTGGTGTAACTTAGCATGCAATAAAGTCCCAATATGATGAAGCTTAAAGCCCTTATCCACGGCTGATTTAGACACCCGCAACCAGGCAATATCCCTCTGCCCGATATGCATCAGCCCCTGAGCGTAGTTAATCAGATGATGAATCTGTCGCTCCAGAATAGGTTCATAGTCCCCCTGCATATTTCTACCGGCAACCTCAACGACGATGGCTAATGGCAGGCGGGTACCCGCCGGAACATCCGTTATCTCCGGACCAATCACTTCAATCTTGCCATCCTCGACCTCATCCATCCGCTTGCTGGTAACCCATTCCACCATCTGGGTTCGGCCACC
>JACQOL010000098.1 GCA_016202555.1 Chloroflexota bacterium
ATCTGGTGAGGATAAACATGAGGGCTGGTGACTTTTCCATCCAGTACCTGTTTCGCCTGTATGGTTAATTCCTCTAAAGCGGCAGAGCCAGTGCCGGATACTGACTGGTAGGTAGAAACGATAATACGCTTGATGGGATTAACCCTGTGTAACGGGTAGAGAGCCACTACCATTTGAATAGTAGAGCAATTAGGATTAGCGATAATCCCCTTATGCCGCTTAATATCCTCGACATTTATCTCAGGCACTACCAGCGGTACGGCAGGCTCCATCCTAAAAGCAGCACTATTATCAATAACTACTGCTCCGGCTTTAGCAGCTAGCGGTGAGAAATAGAGGCTATTTTCAGCCCCGGCTGAGAATAGGGCAATATCTATTCCCTGAAAAGACTCCGGGACAGTCTCTTTAACCTCAATCTCCTGGTGAGCAACAAACATCTTCTTGCCAGCGGAGCGGTCTGAAGCGAGAAGACTAATCGACTCCATCGGAAAATTACGCTGCTCAAGGACTCTGATGAACTCCTGACCGACAAGCCCGGTAGCACCAACAATGGCGACTCTGTACCCTTTCATTACCATCTCCTATAAATTAAGCAGGGTATCTAACCCGTAGATTAGTCCATTACGTTTAACCACTTCCTTAACCGCTAATATCACACCCGGTGTGTAACATTCCCGGCTAATGGTATCATGCCGTATACTCAGCGTCTGACCCGGCGCCCCCATGATTATCTCCTGATGTGCCAGCAGACCGGGTAGACGGACACTATGAATAGTAATACCTTCAACCTGCTCTCCCCGGCTCGCTGAAGTCTGCCCTTGTTCTGGAGGAGAGTTGAAAGGCTTACCCTTAGCTTGAGCCATGGCTTTAGCAGTAGCCAGGGCGGTTCCTGAAGGGGCATCAGCTTTCAGGTGATGGTGTAACTCGATGATTTCAGCGTAGTCCAGGTATTTAGCGGCTATCTTAGCCAGGTGTATCATCAGCACTGCCCCCAGGGCAAAGTTAGGTGCCACCACTATCCCAATTTTGTGCTCTACCGCTAATCGCTTCATCTTGTTAAGGTCGTTGGCGGTGAACCCGGTAGTGCCAATAACCATATTAACGCCGTGTTTTGCCACAACAGGCACCGCTGACATTGTTGCCTGAGCGATAGTAAAATCCACCAAGACATCGGGCTGACAACTGGTGAGAATATCGTCTAAATTGGTAGAGAGAAATACCTTCCCTGAGCCATCAGGCAGAGGCAGGTAGTCTTGAAAAGCCTTTAGCTCTACGGCGCCAACTACCCGAATATCAGGCTCGCGGCACAAAGCATTGACGACCTCTTGCCCAACTTTACCTAGCGCCCCTTGAACAACTACTTTTATTGGCTTCATATTTTTCATTTTAAGGAAGAATAGAAGGAAGTTTTTCAAAAGGATGGGATAAACAATCTCTACCAGCAGAGCTGATTGTTTAGTTTATCTTTTTGGTGGCAGCTTACTTCTCGGTGGACGAAGCTCACGCGGTGCCCTCATTAATTGCTTGGGAGCGGAAGAGCTTGTTGCCCCGCTCTCCGACGTAAGTGCCGGCTTTTGCAGTAATGCTTTGCGTGACAGCCCTATCTTACCTTCCTCGTTTTTAATTACAACAACGGTAATCTCATCACCTACTTTAACTTCATCTTCAATAACGGCTACCCGATAGTTAGCCATCTCACTGATGTGCACCATACCTTCTTTACCAGGCAGAATTTCAACAAAAGCACCGAAGCTCATCAAACGGGTTACTTTACCAGTGTGGATACTGCCAATTTCTATTTCCTTGGTTAGACCCTCGATGCTGGCGATAGCTTTACGGGCGGCGGCCTCATCTGGTGAGCTGATAAAGACGCTGCCATCATTCTCAATATTAATATCGACTTTATTTTCCTCAGACATGGCTCTGATTGTCTTACCGCCCGGACCAATAACAGCACCGATTTTCTCCGGTGGGATTGTTATTTTATATATTCGCGGGGCATAGCGGCTGAGCTCAGGGCGATTAGAGCTGATTGTTTGCTTCATTTTATCCAGTATGAAAAAACGAGCCTCCCGGGCCTGGTTCAATGTCTTTCCGATGATTTCCAGACTAATGCCCTTGAGCTTGGTGTCCATCTGAAGACCGGTGATGCCATCAGTAGTTCCCGCCACCTTGAAATCCATGTCACCATAGTTATCTTCGATACCTTCAATATCGGTCAAAATAACATAGTTACCTGCTTCGTTAGTGACCAGACCCATCGCTATCCCGGCGACGGCTCTCTTTATCGGGATACCGGCATCCATCAAGGATAGGCTACTGGCACAAACGCTAGCCATCGATGTGCTGCCACTGGAGCTGAGAACCTCAGAGACAAGGCGAATCGTGTAGGGAAAATCCTCGTCTTTTGGTATTACCGGTAGCAGGGAACGTTCCACCAGAGCACCGTGGCCAATTTCACGGCGGCCGGTTGAGCCGAGACGTTTCACCTCACCATTAGAGAAGGGAGGCATATTATAGTGGTGCATAAAACGTTTCGTCTCCTCAATACCCAGACCGTCAAGTTGTTGCTCCTTTCTAGTCGAGCCAAGGGTAGTAATTGTCAGCACCTGCGTTTGACCCCGGCTAAACAAGGCTGAGCCATGGGTACGCGGAAGTAACCCTACCTCACAGTTAAGCGGTCGCACCTCAATTAGACTACGACCGCTGGTGCGTTGTTTTCGCTCCAGAAGACTGGCTCTGATTTCAGCCTTAATTTTAGCCTCAAAAGCAGCCATTATTTCTTTTTCAGGTAGTTCTCCTCGCTGCCCAAGAATTTCTTTCTTCAAGTAGTCCAGAGCTTGTTCCCGCTGGGCCTTCTCGGAGTGATTCAGGGCCTGGCCAAGTTTCCCCTCAACAATTGGTGAAATGAAGGCAACTGCCTCAGGATTAATCTGGCTGACCGGGACTGCTAACTTGGGTTTACCAAAAGCCTGTTGAAGCTGCTCCTGGAGCTTGATAATAGCCTGGTTTGCTTCATGACCAAATTGAATTGCCCGCATAATGATATCTTCCGAAACCTCCTGAGCGCCAGCCTCTACCATTATGATTGCTTCTTTGGTGCTGGCAACAACCAGGTCAAGCCGACTATCGCCAAGCTGAGCTAATGTTGGATTTAATGCTAACTCGTCGTTAATATAGCCGATATGAACGGCACTAACCGGACCGTGAAAGGGCACTTCTGACATCGATAGAGCCGCCGAACTCCCGATAACCGCCAGAATATCGGGATCATTTTCCTGGTCGGCGGAAAGGACTGTAATGATAAGTTGAATTTCATTGCGCCATTCCTTGGGTAAGAGCGGACGTAGCGGTCGGTCGGTAAGGCGACTGGCTAAGGTTGCCTCCTGGCTGGGGCGCCCCTCTCTCCGGATAAAGCCACCCGGGATTTTACCGGCAGCATATAACCTTTCTTCATAGTCAACGGTCAGGGGCAGAAAGTCTACCCCCTCACGGCGTTCGCTACTAACACAAGCCGTAACCAGCACCACTGTCTCTCCGTAGTGGACAGTTACCGCAGCACTCGCCTGTTGGGCTAGTTTACCCGTTTCAATAACGAGGTTTCTACCTCCAACATTACACTGAAAGGATTGCAGTTTTAACAATAACTTCCCCCTTTGTTTACGAGCTTTACTTACGTAGCCCAAGCTGGCTAATCAGGTTGTTATAACGGTCGACATTCTCCCGGCTGAGGTAAGCTAGCAGTCTTCTTCTTGAGCCGACAAGTTTGATTAAGCTACGTTGTGTATGGTAGTCATGCCGATTAGCCACCATATGCCCGGTTAACTGATTTATTCTCTCGGTAAGCAGGGCTACCTGAACCTCAGTTGAGCCGGTATCCCCCTCGCGGCGAGCAAACTTTTCTTTGATTTCCGTCTTCTTCGCTTTGTCCAAATTACACCATCTCTCCATTCTCTATTTTTTTTGTCTCAGGATAACTACTCTACTATGTGTTAAGTATAACACAGATTAAGAATGATAGCAC
>JACQOL010000095.1 GCA_016202555.1 Chloroflexota bacterium
AGATATTGCTATATTTAGAAAGTTCTCAAATACTGCTTAATACTGGGGAGAATCAGTGATTATGGACGACCAGCTTTATGCCTACCATGCCGAAATGTGTAAGGTCTTCTCGCACCCCAAGCGGCTGGAGCTGATTGACCTTTTGCGTAATAATGAAATGAGTGCCGGTGAATTGGGAGCAAGTCTCGGGCTGGCACCAGCTAACCTGTCCCAGCACCTGACTATGATGCGGGAGCGCCACCTTCTCGTATACAGGAAAGAGGGAAACATGACCTACTACCGGATAGCTAACCCCCGTCTCCTTGAGGCTTTTGATTTATTGCGGGAAATTCTGTTTGAGCAAATCAGGCAGGATGCGGTGCTGATTCAAAATAAAATAAGTTAGGAGGTAAGTTATGAACCAAAATACCAAAACCATTCTGATTATTGGGGGCATTATCCTGGCTATTATGGTAATCGTGCCCACCATTATAGGTGCGATTTGGGGAGGGCAGGGTTATGGCTACGGCATGATGGGTTCAGGGATGATGGGTAATTTTGGCTGGGGGTGGTTTATGCCAATATTTATGATTCTCTTCTGGGGACTCGTTATCTGGGGGATAGTAGCGCTGGTACGCGGGTTAAGCCAGTCTGGTGGGGCTGACTCTTCTAACCGGGCAGACTCAGCTCTGGAAATATTGAAGAAGAGATATGCCCGGGGCGAGATAAATAAAGAGGAATACGAAGTCAGGAAAAAGGACCTGACCTGAAAAGGCGGATTCGGTGAGGTTTAGGAGATTGGTGATGAGAAGGGTATATTTGCTGGTTATTGCTGCGTCGCTGGTAGTCTCGCTCAGTCTGGCGGCTTGTGCTCCCGGTTGGGGGCAATTTGGACCGGGCGGTATGATGGGTAATCAAGGCGGTATGATGGGTGGGCAGGGGGGACAGAATGGGATGATGGCTCCCGGTGGTATGATGGGGTCGGGTATGATGAGCGGTATGCCGATGATGGGAGGTATGATGGGTTACTATTCTGGGATTCCTGCTCCGCTCTCCCATGATGATGCTAAAACTATCGCCGACAGGTATTTGGCATCGCTAAACAACCCCGACCTTAGCATCGCTGAGTTTGAGGAATATTCTCATAACTTCTACGTCTCGCTAATTGAGAAAAGCACTGGTAGAGGTGCAATTGAGGTCATCATTGATAGGTATAACGGAAGTCTCCAGCCTGAACCCCAGGGTATGATGTGGAATAGCAAGTACGGTATGATGGGTAGCTACCAGCAGAATCAGATGTCGGTTACTCAGCAGCAGGCAATGAAAATAGCTCAGGATTTTCTGGATAGGGTCTACCCTGGAACTAAGGCTGATGAAATTGTCGCCTACTACGGTCACTATACGATAATGACCACTCTGGCAGGTAAGCATTATGGTATGCTGAGTATTAATGGCTACTCCGGCGATATTTGGTATCATATCTGGCACGGCATGTTCATAGCAGAATAAGGGAATCCCAGAACGAGAAGAAAAGCGGCATTAACCATTGACATAACTTTGCTTCTGTAGTATAAAACTAGAAATAGCAATGAGGAGGTTTTCTATGTCGCCTGAAATATATGTCGTTGTTTTGCTGTTCCACCTGATAGCAATGGTCTTTATGGCTGCCCCACTCTATGCCCTCCTGGCCGTTGGTGAGCGGGGTCGTTTTGCCATCCCACCTAACTACAATACCGACCGTTACTTAGAAAACATTCTCAAGAGTCAGCCCATCCGTTGCTATGCCTATCTGGCGGTCATTCTGGTGACCGGCATTCTGTTGGTCTGGAATAAGGGCTGGATATGGACAGACTGGGCGCTCATCGCTAAATTGGTTGCCTTTGCATTATTGACCGGATTGCTTAGCTATATCCACTTCAATATACAGCCTCGCGTTGAGGGCATCATAAACAAACTAAAGCCTGGAGAAGAAGTCCCCGCTGCGGATAGACCTACCCTGTTAGCCTGGCGCAGCCGGCGCAAGCGTCTGGCTGGTATCTGTCTCTTTCTGGTGCTGACCGCCTTGATTATGGGGGTAAGAGTTACTTTGAGCTACGCTCCGTGGTTGGTAGTCGTCTTTTTGATAGCGGCGGCCCTCTTTGCCTGGAGAGTGTATAAAACTCCCGTTCGTCTTGGCTGGTTCTGAGGACAAAGAGAGGTTAGCAATAACGCTTAAAGGTAAGGGCAGTTATGTCCTCATTATCAAACTTCCTATTGAGCAGACGATTACCATCGGTAAGTATAAAACTATTCGTTTCCCGGCTGGCGACTACGCTTATGTCGGCTCAGCAATGGGCGGGTTTCAAGCCAGATTGAACCGCCATCGGCGCCAAAACAAGAAGCTTCACTGGCATATTGATTATCTTTTGCAACGAGCTACTATCAGCGATATAATACTCTGTGAGAGCCGAGAGAGGACGGAATGTATCATTGCTCAGGCTCTTAGCCGGCAATTTGAGGCTATTCCTGGTTTTGGTTCCAGTGATTGTAAATGCCATAGCCACCTATTTTTTACCGCTGGGGCAATAAAACCAGCGATATTGACAATACTTCACTCGCTGGGGACGATGCCAGGATTAGCCTGAGAAGATTGAGG
>JACQOL010000100.1 GCA_016202555.1 Chloroflexota bacterium
CTTGCTGGAAGCGGTGGAACGCAGGATGCCATTGGCGACCTCGTTTACCGTGCCATCACCGCCAACGGCGATAAGGTAGCGATAACCAGCATCAACTGATGCCTGAGCTAGCTCTATGGCATGACCGCTGTCTTTAGTATATTCATAATCAAAAGATAAGCCGATATCATACAACCGCCGGCGAATCTGCGGCCACCCTCGGTTGACTGCATATCCCCCCGCTGCCGGATTAACAATTACCTTAGCATACGGCACTGACATCGGCTCATCTGGTTTAAGATAATGAAACCCAGGACAAACCTCTGGACCTAGTCGACAGCGACTACCTCTCGCACTTCAGGGACTTCTTCTTTCAAGATTCGCTCAATCCCCATCTTCAGGGTCATGGTAGACATAGGACAAGAGCCGCAGGCACCGGTCAATCTTACCTGAACCGTGCCATCATTGACATCTAGAAGTTCCACATTACCACCATCACCAGCCAGCATCGGTCGTATCCTCTCCAGAACTGCTTCCACTTTTTCTCGCATGATAACCCTCCTTACTTCTGGCAAAACTTTCTCTTTTATTCCAGATAATTTAATCTTATCATAGTCGGGGAAGCCCGTCAATTTTAGGGGGGAATCAGAGCTTTCTAGGGATAAATCGCCAGCGCCTCAAGCCCCATAGTTTCAGGGAAGCTGAGCATCAGGTTCATATTCTGGATAGCCTGCCCGGCGGCGCCTTTCACCAGGTTGTCCAGAGCGCTAATGGCGATGAGTTTTTCGCCACCGGGGTCAATAGTGGGGTAAATATGGCACATGTTGTTACCCCAGGTGTGTTTGGTGTGGGGGGAGGCTGCTACCACCCTGGCGAAAGGCTTATCTCGGTAGAAGTCGAGGTAAAGCTCCATTAGTTCTTCTTTGCCCTTTTTGCCGGCAGCGACCTTACCCGAGGCGAGGGTGGCATAGGCGGTAGTTAATATCCCTCTGGTCATTGGTATCAGGTGAGGGATGAAGACTACTTTGAGTGGCTGCTGGGGAGCAAGTAGGTTTAGTTCCTGGGTAATCTCAGGCAGGTGTCTGTGCCCCTCTAAACCATAGGCAGTAACATCTTCGTTCGCCTCGGCGTAGTGAACATGCAGGCTGAGGGTTCGGCCGGCTCCCGAGATGCCTGACTTGCTGTCAATGATAATGTCCGGCTCAATGAGACCGGCCTTAATTGCCGGGGCCAGCGCTAGAATCGCTCCGGTGGGGTAGCAACCAGGATTAGCTACCAGTTGGGCAGCAGCAATCTGGGACCGGTAGAGTTCAGGTAGACCAAACACTGCCTGTTTCAGTAGTTCCGGCGCCGGGTGAGTAAACCCGTACCAGGTGGGGTATTGGGTGGCATCCTTCAGTCGGAAATCAGCGCTAATATCCACTACCTTGATACCGCCTTTAACCAGCGGGATGATTTCTTTGGAACTCTCCTTCTGGGGCATTGCCGAAAAGGCCAGGTCAACCTCCCCTAGCTCCGACTCAATAGTGAGGTCAAGGCTCGCTAGATGTGGGAAAACCGTGTCTAGCTTCTGCCCGGTGGTGCTCCGCCCGGTAACTGAAGTAAGCTCCACCTGCGGGTGACGATATAATAGCCGTGCCAGCTCAACACCGGCGTAACCAGTAACATTGATAATGCCTACCCTGCTTTTACTCATTGGACTTGACTCCTTCGCAAACGAATTCTAGAGAAGCCAGTTGTTCTCCGGTGCCTATTATAATTAGAGTGTCTCCCTCCTCAATCTTTTCCTCTTCTGGCGGGTTGGCGATAAGTTCGCCGCTCTTTTTACTTACTGCCAATATGTTGGCTTTAGAACACTGGCGAAAGTCTGCCATAGTTTGACCGACCAGGGACGAATCATTACTTATGGCGACATTTTCCATCAGCAAATCAGGGCCGCCGCGGTGGGAGACGTTATCAATAAAGTCAACTACTGCCGGGCGGAGGGCGAGCATTGCCATGCGCCGGGCCCCGATGTTATTCGGAGATACAATGCGGTTCGCCCCAGCCCTCTCTAGCTTCTTCTCGGCTTCCTGGCTACTGGCCCTGGCCTCAATAAATAGGTCCGGGCGTAGCCCGCGGGCTGACAAAGTAATGTAGGTGTTCTCGGCATCACTACCTACGGCGGCTACCAGTCCCCGAGCATGTCCAATGACGGCTTCCTTCAATATTTCGTCTCTGGTGGCATCACCCTCTATATAGAGGTAACCAGCTTGTTCAGCTCGGGCAATGCTATCTGTCTTATTATCGATAGTAACAAATGGTACCCCTTCCTCCTTAAATGTGCGAGCAATCTCCTCACCAACTCTGCCAAAACCGCAGAGAATAAAATGTTCTTTGAGATGGGTAATTTTATCTTTCATTCTTCGCTTCTCCCAGGTAGCTCCAAGGTTACCTTCAACGACATATTGTATAATTCCAGTGACAGCATATAGTGCCCCACCGACACCGCCGACGATTAAGAAGATGGTGAAAACTCGTCCACCGGTAGTCAGGGGATGGACTTCAGCAAATCCTACAGTGGTTATGGTGATAATGGTCATATAAAGGGAGTCAAGAAACGGCCAGCCCTCAATAGCCATATAACCAATAATCCCAATGGCGATGATAGCCAGGAAGGCGCCTGCTCCCCGTAAGACCATTCGCGACCTGTTCATTTAACCACCGTTAGCTAGCTACTTGTGAATATAATATCATAACATCCCAACTAACCGTTATCAAACCTTACTCAACAATCTGACTTGCCTGCCAATCTTTGTTGCGCCTGAATTCCCGTGCTATAATTAGTTTTTGGTTAAGTGAGGCAGAGGGAGAAGTTAATGGATATTCAGCAGGCTTTAGACTATATCTATAGCTTTGTTGACTATGAGAAGGAGCCGAGGCTGCGCGATGCGGTTCATTATGACCTCAGGCGCATGGATGAACTACTGGCTCGGCTGGGTAATCCTCACTTGAAAGCCAGCACAGTTCACATCGCTGGTAGCAAGGGTAA
>JACQOL010000101.1 GCA_016202555.1 Chloroflexota bacterium
TAAAACGATAAGAGCTAGTTTCTCGCTCCATATTTTTCTCGGAGCCTGTGGGAGATGTGGCTTTCGTACCGCACGCCATAACGATCAAGCCTATAGAAAGCACGATTAGAAGCGTTTTCATAGTTTTACCCCTCCTTACGCTTTGTTTGTCCCTCTTCAAAGCCTGAACCTTACCGTCCATAACAGGGAAAAGCTACTATGAAGTGGGAGCGTTTGTCAAGAGTGCCAAGCCCTCAACATAACTCTCAAGAGCTAGACCAGCTTACTCGGGTTCATTTCTACAGGGTAACTATGCCTAAAACCCCATATTCTATTGGTGTCCCGCCACCGAAGAATTTGAACATTCCAGCTGCAAAGCCAAACAAACCACCTAAGAACAATGCCCACATCGAGATTGTCAAAATCTACTTGTCCGTCATAGAGCCTCCTAATGAACGCTACTTTTTTACCATAGGGACGGATGCGATGGGCGTGACCGTAGAAGTACAACGTTTAAAGCCGGGTGTTAAAAATTCCTGAATGACATCCACGCTCTCGGCTTCTATTACATACCAGATGGTATGCTGAGGATAGGCTCCATACACGGCTTGTAGCTTGACCCCTTTCGCTTTTGGATTATAGAGGGCGGTTGAACCTCCGGCTTCTATGGGACATGACTCAGCTTCGTGCACCTGGGTAATCATAAACAACATGGTAATCCTCCTCCACAAAATAATGAGAACCAGTATACTATGGGGGGGTAATTGTCAAGCAACTTCCGCGGTGCAATCATTTCACTACGGGTTTTCCTAGGCGACTTTACCCTTTTGGGGGCACAAGCCCATCGTTACATCGGGTATGAAGCTAAAAGCTGTTTCAGAGCGGGCATGAAAGACATAATTCTCATCTGACATAGTTGTAAGCTCATCCCCGAGCTCTTTCAAGTTACACAGGCTATGGCCACTACTACTTTTGAACATATACTCCTTAGGTACATCAGCCAGTAACCGCCGCGCCTCCTGCTCCAATGTTTCAGCCATTTCTAATTACCTCCTTATATATATTTATTTGCTCTCAGTAGCTCCAGGACATCGGTCCAAATAGAGCATCATACCTCATCATCAAGATATCCCAATGTGATTGTTCTTGTCCAGCCAGAAACTCAAACATTTGCTTACCTAGAGGATCACTTATTTCTAAAGCCGTCCAGGAGAGATTAGGTCATTCCAGTATTGCGATAACCCTGAACACTTACTCCCACATAGCTCCAGGGCTTCAATAAGTGGCTGCTGACCGTTTTGACGAAGTGCTGATACCATAAGTATAATAGCAGGGTGTCTTTTTAATCCGGGTAGCAAACGAATAGCAAAATCACAAATTGTAAAGTAGAAAAGGTAGAAAAGGAGGTAGGAGGGGTGTCCGAGTGGCCTATGGTAGCGGTCTTGAAAACCGTTGTCGTTGTAAGACGACCGTGGGTTCGAATCCCACCCCCTCCGCCAGTTTAAAAGTATTTTGTTCCACTAAGCATGATTTAAGAAGGTGGTTTCTCTGAGTAAAGTCGTGGTTTACATCGCTGCTAGTCTAGACGGATATATCGCTCGAGCGGACGATGATATTTCGTGGCTTGAGACCTACAATACTACAGGTGAAGACTACGGCTATGCCGAATTTGTAAAAAATGTCGGGGTGGTAGTCATGGGTGCTCGCACTTATGAACAGTCTCTCAGGCATCCCGAGCGCATGATTGTCGGCATTAAGAACTATGTATTAAGTAATAGACCGATGTCGGTACCTCATAATGTGGAGGCCGAGTTTTACAAAGGCGCTCTTGGGGAACTTGTCAACAAGATTAAAAGAGAAACAAGCAAGGATATCTTTGTGGTGGGTGGTGGACAGGTGGTTTCTGCCTTCCTTAATGCAGGTCTTGTAGACGAGTTGCTCCAGTTTGTTGTTCCTATTCTTCTCAAAATCGGAAGCTCCTTGTACCCGGCGCTTGATAAGGAAATAGGTCTTCGCCTTATGGAGGTGGTGCCTTATAAGACAGGTATTGTAAAGCTTCATTACGGTCTGAAAAAGTGAAAAGCTTGTCGCGACTCCAAGGACTCCATGGCGCTTCTACGGATGCCTTATTCGGGTCTGCTAACCCCATCGGATTCAGTTTATATCCCTGTGTTATTTTACCCCCGAGTCTTAAAACAAACCCTTGCTCTTCAGGCTTAAATAATTCTTATCACCGATGATAATGTGGTCTAAGACATCTATCCCCATAATCTCACCAGCCTGAGCTAATCTCTTGGTTAGCTGGATATCATCCTCGGAAGGCTCCGGGTCGCCGGAGGGGTGGTTATGCACAAAAATAACCGAAGCGGCACTGGCTGATATTGCCTCTTTGAAGACTTCTCTGGGATGAACAATGCTGCTATCCAGGCTGCCAACCGAAATCTCGGCGGTTTTGATGAGCTGTCCTCTGGTATCCAGCAAAAGCACCAGAAAATGCTCCTTCTTTTTACCCCTTAACTGGCTCTTCACCAGGCTCACCACCTCGTCAGGGGTCTTCACTGA
>JACQOL010000104.1 GCA_016202555.1 Chloroflexota bacterium
CGGTGTTATTGTATAATTTATTTAACTATGTAGACAAAAAAGACAATGAAGTGCTCCCGCCAAATTTTGCATTTAATCCACAAACTTTAGGGAGGATAAGATGAGCAATAAACTAGGGTTAGATGTGCAGATTATTCCCACGGGGTGCGTTCACGATTGCGGGGGAAAGTGCCTACTGAAAGCCCATGTTCGAAATGGCGAAGTTATTGCTATTACCAGTGATGACGGGGAAGAGCCTCAGCTTCGGGCTTGCCTCAGGGGCCGTGCTTATCGCCAGCGGCTATATGCTCCCGACCGTCTCCTCTATCCTATGAAAAGAGTGGGAGAAAGGGGAGAGGGGAAGTTTGAGCGTATCTCCTGGGACGAAGCCCTTAGCAAGGTTGCTTATGAGCTTAACCGTGTCAAGAACACCTACGGGAATGAGGCTATTCTAAGTTGCTCTGGACCGGGCAGTCTGTCCTTGCTGCATCGTCCTGGGGCTTGGCTTAATTACTTCCTTAGTAAATTTGGTGGTTACATCGCTCACCGTGGCAGTATGTCCTTTCAGGGGGCTCAAGACGCTAGCCATTACACCTTTGGCACCAACCAAGCTGCCAACGAGATAGAAGACGTTCTTAACTCACGGTTTATCATTCTCTGGTCGTGGAACTCGGCCGAGACAATTTATGGCACCAACACTACCTGGGTGCTTACCCAGGCTAAAGAAAAGGGTATCCCCATTGTTATCGTTGACCCTCGCTACACAGATACGGCGGTGCTGGCTGATGAATGGATACCCATCTACCCTGGCACCGACACGGCCATGATGGTAGCGATGGCTTATGTCATCTGGCAAGAAAACCTTCATGACCAGGCGTTTCTTGATAAATATACGCTTGGTTTCGACCGTTTTCTGGCTTATCTTTTAGGTAATGAGGATGGGATTGCTAAGACTCCAGCTTGGGCTGAAGCAATTACGGGAGTACCAGCCACAACTATTAAGAATCTGGCTCGGAGCTACGCTACCCTTAAACCAGCTGCTCTTCTTCCTGGTTTAGGTATGCAGCGAACCGCCTACGGGGAGCAAAGCTTCCGGGCGGCCATCACCCTGGCGGCGATGACGGGAAATATTGGCATCCCTGGCGGAAATCCGGCGGGACACTGGTCAAAAAGACTGCCTTTTGGTCAACTTCCCCAGGCGCCCAATCCAGTAAACAAGAGCATCCCTACCTGCGAATGGGCCGATGCCATCCTCAAGGGTAAAGACGGCGGTTATCCCAGCGACATTAAGATGCTTTACATTTGTGGTAGTAACTTCTTTGTTCAGAGACCTAACCTGAACAAGGGCATTGAGGCGCTCAAGAAAGCGGAATTCATCGTCTGCCACGAACACTTCCTTACCCCGACAGCACGTTTTGCTGACATCCTGCTGCCCATCACCATCCATATGGAGCAGAATGACATTACCAGCATCCAGACGATGGGTCATTCAGTAATTTTCAGCAACAAGGTCGTCGAACCAGCAGCTGAGTGCCGCTCGGATATGGAAATTTTTGCTGACCTGGCACGCCGTCTTGGGCTTACTGATTATGAGACCAAATCAGAAGAGGAATTACTAAGTGACCTGATAGCTGGCTCGAAGATTCCTGACTTTAAAGAGTTTCGGCGCCAAGGAGTCTATCACTTCCACCGTGCCAAGCCTTCTGTCGCCTTTGAAAACGAAATCGCTGACCCAGAGCATTACCCCTTCGGCACCCCTTCTGGTAAGATAGAAATCTACTCTCAGCAACTAGCCGACATGGGGCGTCCCGATGTTATTCCCGCCATCCCCAAGTATATAGAGCCCTGGGAGGGGCGTAACGACTCTCTACAGCAGAAATATCCCTTACAATTGCTCACCACCCACAGCAAGAAAACTGCCCTCTCGGTTTTTGTCAATATCCCCTGGCTTCAGGAGGTAGAACCTCACGCCATATGGCTTAACCCGGTAGATGCTGAGCCAAGAAATATCAAGCAAGGGGATTTAGTCAAAGTATTTAATGAACGAGGGGTTTTAATGATTGGGGCTAAGGTAACTCAGCGCATTATGCCCGGTGTGGTGAGTATTGACCACGGCTACTGGTACCGCCCTAACAAAAAAGGGATTGACTACGGAGGCTCGGTAAACACACTCACTCAGGATAAAGGCACGCCTATTGGCGATGGAGCAACCACCCACTCCTGCCTGGTGGAAGCAGAAAAGGCCTGAAGGAGAGGAAAATGCAGCTAAACTTTTACTTTGACCAGTCCCGCTGTAACGGCTGTCAGACCTGCGTGGTAGCTTGTAAAGACTGGAATGATGTCCCACCTTGTGCGGCAACTTGGCTACGGATACAAAGCAGAGAAAAGGGACAATTCCCCAAGGTTATGTTGAGTTTGCTCTATCTTACCTGCTTCCACTGTACCCAGCCGACTTGTGTCTCGGCCTGCCCTACGGGAGCCCTGAGCAAGAGGGAGAAAGATGGCATTGTCGTCGTTAATCAAGAACTCTGCTTACCCAATTGCCAGGTTTGCCTAACTGTTTGCCCTTATCAGGCACCTCAGTTTCGGGAGAGTGATGCTCTGATGGAAAAGTGCGATTTTTGCCTGGAGCGCATTGACGCCGGGCTGCGACCGGTATGTGTTGACTCTTGCCCACAGCGTGCCCTGGACTGGGGGACTAAAGAAACCCTCCTGATGAAATACCCCTCGGCAGTGCCGTGGGTAGAGGGCTATCCTGAACCCACATCCACCCAACCCTCCCTTCTGATTAAAGCAGCTAGGTGATAAGGTAGCTGCTTAGCGCCGTGCCACCCCAATAAGCTCAGCGATGTCCTTTATCCCCTCTTTTTCCATAAACTGCTCTATTCCCTCCAGAACATCAAGCGGCGCCCGCGGGTTAATAAAGGCAGCCATACCTACCTGAATAGCACTGGCTCCAGCCATAACAAACTCCAGAGCATCGGCGGCGGTAGCAATACCACCACAGCCAATAATTGGTATCTTAACAGCACCAGCCACCTCGTAGACCATATAGAGCGCCACTGGTTTGATGGCTGGCCCGGATAGACCCCCGGTGACATTACCTAACGAGGGGCGGCGCCGGGTGATATCTATCGCCATACCCTTCAGGGTGTTAATCAGGGA
>JACQOL010000008.1 GCA_016202555.1 Chloroflexota bacterium
CCCGCCACCAGGATAACCAGCAGCCACTCCATAGCACTCAAAGGGTATGTCCCGAAGACACCTTGCAGGAAAGGCAGATAAAAGACCGCCAGCATCAAGACTACTTGTGAGATTATTGACAGATTCAGCCACTTATTGGCAAAGAGGCGAAGGGCGAAAATAGACTTCTCATCCGAGCGGAAGTTGTAAGCATTGAAGAACTGGATGATGATTAAAGTGAGGAAAACCAGAGACTGGGCTTCATTCATCGTTTTACCGGCATCCAGCGCCCACTTAAATAACACCAGATTGACCAGACTTATCCAGCATCCGGCGGTAGCCATCAGTACTAAGACTGGTTTGGTAAAAATACCTTGACCCCGGGGACGCGGCTTTTGCTTCATAATATCCGGGTCAGCCGGGTCAACTGACAAAGCAATCGCAGGTAAACCATCAGTAACTAGGTTAACAAACAAAATCTGGATGGCAATGAGAGGGATGGCTCCGGAAGGGAGCCCGATTAAGGGACCAAAAAGGATAACCGTTGCCATTAGTAATACTTCTCCGATATTAGAGGAAAGTAAATACATCAGGTATTTCTTGATATTGCTGAAAATAACTCTACCTTCCTCTACGGCAGCAACAATGGAGGCAAAGTTATCATCGGTGAGCACCATATCGGCGACTTCCTTGGTAACATCAGTGCCGGTAATACCCATGGCGACACCGATGTCGGCTCTCTTTAGAGCCGGGGCATCATTTACCCCGTCTCCGGTCATCGCCACGACATGTCCCTTCTTAGTTAAGGCTTCGACCACGCGGAGCTTGTGGACTGGGGAAACACGGGCGTAAACAGCTATTTTCTCTACCAGGGATTCAAATTGCTGGTCGCTCATCTTATCCAGCTCAGCCCCGGTGAGAGCCAGACCACCCTCTTTAAGAATGCCTAATTCCTTGGCAATCGCTACCGCAGTCAGCTGATGGTCACCGGTTATCATCACTGACTTTATTCCGGCGGCATCACAGACCCGCACTGCCTCTTTAACTTCCTCACGCGGGGAGTCAATCATCCCAGCCAGACCGACAAAAGTCATCTCTCGCTCAATATCTTCACTGACGATAGCATTTTCCGGTAGTCGTTTATAGGCAACACCCAGCACCCGGAGGGCATCGCCCGCCATGGCATGAGCAACTCCCAGCACTGTATCTCTATCTTCTTTACTTAATGCCCTTTCCTGTCCATTGTCAAAGATATCACGACAAAGGATCAGTATTACTTCAGGAGCTCCTTTAACATAGGCAACTTTTCCCTGGGGTGACTGATGCAGCGTAGCCATTCTCTTCGTTTCAGAGGAGAAGGGAATTTCACCCAGGCGCGGGAATTGGCTAATAAGGTCCTGCTGCAATAAACCAGCCTTAGCCGCAGCGACGACCAGAGCACCTTCAGTCGGGTCGCCTTTGATTTTCCAGTCTCCATTCTCGCAGATAAGCGAGGTATCGTTACACAGGATACCGATACTAAGCAATGTCGTCATCCCCCGGCTCTGCGCCGCGGTGAAGGCAGCTCCCGCGATAGAAAATTCGCCCTCAGGCTGGTAACCAGACCCGCTGACATCAATTTGTTGACCGTCAACATAAATACGGCGCACTGTCATCTGGTCTTGAGTCAGGGTTCCCGTTTTATCCGAACATATCACCGTGGTGGAACCAAGTGTCTCCACTGAAGGCAGCTTCCTGACCAGGGCATGACGCTTAACCATCCTTTGAACTCCGAATGCTAGCGAGATGGTAACTACGGCGGGTAAGGCTTCAGGAACCGCCGCCACCGCCAGACTGACTCCCCAAATGAGCATCTCAAGTATGCCATGACCCCTGATGACCCCCAGCCCACCTAGAATGACAGTCAACACCAGAGCCCCGATACCAATCCATTTTCCCATCTGGTCCAGTTTTAGTTGAAGCGGCGTTTGCTCCCCTTTTACTTCTTGAAGCAAGGCAGCAATCTTGCCGAACTCAGTCGCCATACCGGTAGCCACCACCACCGCCATACCTCTACCGTAAACAGCGGCTGTTCCCATAAAGGTCATATTCTTTTTATCACCAATACTGACTTCTCCAGAGACAGGTTCATCCGTCTTTTCTACCGGCACTGATTCTCCGGTTAGCGGTGCCTCCTCTGTTTGAAGATTGACGGCGTTGATAAGACGGGAATCAGCCGGGATTTTATCACCAGTTCGGATGAGGATAATATCGCCGGGAACTAATTCCCGGGCAGGTATTTCGATTTCTTTCCCATCTCTCATTACCGAGGCCGTCAGCGCCGCCATTTTCTTCAAGGCAGCCATCGCCCGTTCGGCTCGATACTCCTGAATAAAACCAAGCCCGGCGGCAAAGACAACGATAACAGCAATAACAATCGCATCAGCTACTTCGTTTAGAATGGCGGATAAGACAACGGCGACCAGCAGGATAATAATCAGAAAGTTCTTGAATTGCTCCAGAAATATCAACCAGGGCGAGGCTTTCTTCTTTTCTGCCAGCTCATTGGGACCATATTGAGCCAGTCGCCTGTTGGCTTCCTCCCGGCTCAAGCCGTTAGTGCTAGAGTTTAATGTTGTCAGAGCTTCCTGTGCCTCTAAATTATGCCAGTTGCTATTTATTTTCATTGTTTAATCACTTCGGCTTCAAACTTGGCAGCCAGTAATTTTATCCGCCGCTGGTTAATCCAGACAAAGAAAACAGTCAGGGCAATGCCCATAAATACGGATACAGTTAAAGAGATTACCGCAGGAACCGGAAGCCTGGCTTCAATAAACCTGTCTTCAAATATCATCCTACTTCCGGTAAAAATAATAACTGCCGAGCCTAAATAGATTAACCACCTAAACTTGTCACTAAGGGCGGATATTACCCCACCGGTGGTCATTAGCAGAGGCATACTTATTAGTAGACCAACGATGAGCAAAACAATCTGGCCATGAGCAAGACCAGCGATGGCGATAACATTATCCAGGCTCATCATAAAATCGGCGACTAAGATTATCAATATGGCTTGACGAAAATTTTGTGCTTGATTAGCTTCTTTTTCTTTCTCAATAGCGCTACCTATATCCATTCTAAGAAGCTTCCAGGATACCCAGAAAAGAGCACAGCCACCGATTGCTGAAAGTAATTGTATCTGCATTAATAAAGTAACGATGGTAACTAAGGATATTCGTAAAAGTATGGCTAATCCGCCACCTACCATAATAGCCCATTTTCTTCTCCGCCCGGGAAGGCAAGCGGCGGCCATACCAATAACAATAGCGTTATCGCCACTAAGAGCCAGGTCAATCAGTGTAATTGAAAGGGAGCGGAGGACAAAGCCCCAGCTCCAGCTAAATTGAAGGGCATCTTCCACTATCTTTTCCTTCCAGTTAGTGAAACATTAGAGCCACTTGTGACCGTTTAATCAAGCCAACAAGAGCACGGTATTAACGCTGCCTCTACCTTGTTTATAGCTGCAGTAGTAACCCCTTCCCGCCTAAAATAACACCGAAACCAATTGGAATCAGGAGAAGAGGCTCAAACAGATCTTACCAATCAATATTCAATGATGGCAATGACATTACCTGTCTCAACCTTCTGCCCGGCAGCAACTTTTATCTCAGTAATTTTACCAGCTACCGGGGCCAGTATCGGATTTTCCATCTTCATTGCCTCAATATAGCAGATTACATCCCCCTCTTTAACCGTATCACCTACCTTAATTTCGATGGTAATAACCTTACCGGTTATCGGGACATCAATAATTTCCTGAGCCAATTTTTCCTTCTCTTCTCTGCTCACTATCTATTTTCTACCAGGTCGTATTTTAGCCGACCCTACCCGCTTTATCAAGTCTTGGATACCAACTTTATGGTTATAATTCAACAATAGACAGTTTAAGGCTTAATGGGATACTGAATGCTATTGTTAGTATCTGGTTCTAACTTTTCTAACACACTGGCACAGGGGAGCGATTAGTGTTCGGTGAGGAACCTTTCAGCGTAAATAGCAGCGGTAGCCCCGTCGCCGGCGGCGGTTATTGCCTGCCGGGCGGAGTTATGCCGGATATCACCCGCCGCCAGAATACCGGGTATCGCTGTCTCCATCTTCTCATTAGTAATGATGTGCCCGGTCTCGTCTAGCGGCAGGATAGCCTTCAGGTAATCGGTATCTGGTTGAAAGCCGATAGCGACAAAAATCCCGGCTACCTCCAGCGTTGATTCTTCCCCGGTGAGCAGCTGACGGAGTCGGAGCCTTTTCACGAAATCCTCTCCCTCAATTTTCTCAACGACGGTATCCCAGAGGAATGCTATCTTGGGTTCAGCCAGGGCTCTCTCCTGAAGGATGGATGTAGCACGGAGTTGATGGCGGCGGTGGATGATGGTAACCTTGGAGGCATACCTGCTGAGATGCAGAGCTTCGGTAATGGCGCTATTACCACCACCGGCAATAGCTACCGGCCTGTCCCTGAAGAAAGCGGCATCACAAGTCGCGCAGTAGGATACCCCTTTACCGGTAAACTTCTCCTCTCCGGGGACACCTAATTTTTGCCGTTCCGAGCCACCGGCGATAATGACAACTTTAGCGGTAAAATCGCCCTCAGTGGTCTTGATTATTTTCTGCTCCCCATGAAGCTCAATAGCAGTAACCTGACCGCTAACTGTTTTCAGCCCATATTTGGCTGCCTGCTGCTGCATTAACTGGCCCAGTTCAAAACCGCCGATGCCGTCAGGGAAACCAGGGAAGTTCTCTATCTGCTCGACATTAGCAATCTGCCCACCCCACAACCCTTTCTCGATAAGCAGGCTATCGAGTCTGGCTCTTGAGGTATAAAGCCCGGCGCTAAGTCCTGCCGGGCCGCCCCCAATAATAACGACATCATAACTATGATTATCCATCACTATCCGCCTTCAATTCCTAAAACAGCGACCTTAAAAGACTAACTAACCACATTCAGCGGCTCACTTTTCACGACGACTATCATCTACGCTAGTGATTTAAATAGTATGCTTACCCAAGGACACCCGCCAAACTCCGTCTTAGCTCTTCTTTGGGTCTGAAACCGACGATATGTGAGACCGGCTTCCCTTGTTTGAAGATAAGCAGAGTTGGGATACTCATTATGCTGTATTTAGCAGCCGTCTTCGGGTTCTGGTCAACATCCAACTTGACAAAGCTTATCTTGCCAGCATACTCCTCAGCCAATTCATCCACTATTGGCGCCACCATCCGGCATGGCCCACACCAGGTTGCCCAGAAATCTACCAGGACTGGTTTCTCAGACTGTAACACGGTTTTCTCAAAATCACTATCGGTTATTGGCACTGGTTTACTCATATTTTTCCTCCTTTATTTTCTGACAGATGTCGGCTTCAACAGTTCGCTTTGCTGAAGCAATCGCATTCTTAATCGCCTTAGCCTGACTGCGTCCGTGAACGATGATGATATTCCCATTTACCCCCAGAAGACATGCCCCACCGTATTCCCGATAGTCCATTCTTTTCACTAGGGAACCCAGTCCGACATCAATGGACAG
>JACQOL010000105.1 GCA_016202555.1 Chloroflexota bacterium
AGGTCGCAGCCCCAGGCGGTCGCCGAAGCTGTACCCAGATTAAGACACAGTCTTATCGGCACCTCACTCTGCTCAAAAACCTTGACCACGCTTTTTTCGCTATAAGGCAGTGCTTTACCTCTCTTTAATAGACTGATATCCCCAATATCCAGATCAATCTTTGTGTCGACTACTTCCACCCCACTACGTCCCAGCGCGGCTATAATTCGTCCCCAGTTGGGGTCGGCGCCATGCACTGCTGTCTTCACCAGGGATGAGCTGACTATTGTCCTGGCGGCTAACCGAGCGTCGGCGAGATTAGTTGCCCCGCTAACGGTAACCTCAATAAGCCTGGTCGCTCCTTCGCCATCCCGAGCCAGGGCTTTAGCCAGATAAGTACAAACCTGTTCCAGGGCTTGCTGAAAGGTGTCAGCCTGTTGACTACCTCGTGTAATCGGCTCATTACCCGCCAGCCCGTTCGCCATTATTAGCACCGTATCGCTGGGACTGGTATCCCCATCCACCGAAATCATATTAAAGGAAATATCTACTGCCTGGAGCAGTGCCGTCCTGAGAAACTCCAGCTCGACGGCAGCATCAGTCGTTAAAAAACAAAACATCGTCGCCATATTGGGGTGAATCATGCCCGAACCTTTGGCTACTCCACCAATAGTGAACTTCCTGTCACCAACTCTGACGGCTACCGCCGTTTCTTTAGGGACAGTATCAGTCGTCATTATCGCCCGTGCCAGCTCATGACCGCCATCACGGGACATAATAATCTGGTTAATGCCGGCTCTTATCAACTTCATGGGGAGTGGTTGACCTGTCGTCCCGGTGCTGGCAACCAAGACATCCTCAGATTCGGCTCCAATCGCCGTAGCGGTCAGAGCCGCCATCTCAGCAGCATCGGCCAGACCCTGTTCACCAGTAAAGGCATTAGCACAGCCACTATTAGCTACTAGGGCGACTGCTCTGCCTCTCTGGAACCTCTCCCGGCATAATGATATATGAGCTGACTTAAGCTTGTTTGTTGTAAGTAACCCGGCAACGACACACGGCACTTCGGAAAAGAGAAGTCCCAGGTCCAGACGATGCTCAGCTTTTTTCTTTATCCCGGCATCGGTCGCCCCGGCGCAAAAACCTTGAGGTGAAGTAACCGTCCCCCCGGCAATAAAATCAATTTTATCCGCTTCCATAGCAGCTAAACTATAACATAGTGGCTATAGCTAGGCAATGAAGTTTTTTATCTCCTTTATAAATCAATTCGGTCGGCAGATTACCTTAAAGCCGTGTGAGAAACCAGACTAAAGTAGTTAGTCCAGTTTCCGTAATCGGGGGACGAAGACCAGCATCAGGACAGAGACGAAGATGAGAACGATGGCGAAGCCGCCGACTGCCCATTGCACGCCTATGCCCTCAGCCAGTAACCCGGCGGCGAAGGTGCTAAAACTAATTAGTCCAAACTGCATCATCAGAATACTCATCACCCGCCCCAGATAGGTAGCCTCCGTATAGTACTGGAGCAAAGTGCCGCCCAGAGTCATCTGCCCTGCCTGCCCCAGCCCGACGAAGACAATCAAAGCCAGGGAAAGCGACCAGGAACTGGAGAAGGAGAAACCAGTCAGGGCGATACCCAGAAACAGGCTGCTCACCAGCATCATCAGACCCCGCTTTTTATTGGGTAGGGAGGCGAGGGTAAGAGAGCCGATGATGGCACCGATACCGGAGACACTCATTAAAATTCCCATCCCCTTAGCGCCGACCTTAAGGATATCTTCAGTAAAGATAGGTAGCAGCAAGCCATAAGGCGTCGAGAGTAAGACTCCGAGGAGAGCAAAGAAGATGAGAAGGATGATAGTGGTCTCACGCCGGATATACTGGAAGCCTTCTTTAATATCAGTCAGAGCATTCCGACCGCTGAGGCTTTTACTGCCGGTGAGCGGCAGAAAAGTGGTAAAGACCACGGCGATGAGATACGTACCAGTCATCGTATAGTAGACTGCCTGAAAGCCCCAGGCGTCGATAAGAAAGCCGGCCGCCGCTGGTGCCAGAACACGCAGGGCGTTCATCCCCATAACATTGAGGGAGGCAGCGTTCATCAGCTCTTCTTTAGTAACAATCTCAGGAAGGATGGCCTGACGAGAGGGCATCATCAAACCCATAATAGCCCCCTGGAACAGGGAAGACACTATCAGGATCCACCACGAGCCGCCGCGTTCCGTGCTGAGGTAGCCTAAGGTCAAGGTAAGGGCTACGCCCAGGGAGACGATAGCCGAAGCCGTCTGGCCAACCTGCAGGACATACTTCTTCTGCACCCGGTCGGCAATGATGCCACCGAAGAGGGACAGGAAAAGCGTTGGCAGAGCGTTAGCCAGAGACATTACCCCCAGAATGGCAGCTGAGCCAGTCAGGCGGTAAAGGAGCAGGGTGCCAGTCAATATCTGCATATTCATCGCCGCCATCTGACCAACCATACCGCCATAAAAAATACGGTAGACCGGGTTCTTAAAGGAGCTGAAGGTTCCTAGATTACGTAGAGAAATTCTATCACCACCAATAACCAAATATCCCGATTTTACATGTTGGGTTCTTACCCACTACTACCTGCCCTTTCGCCACCAAAACCTTAATACAGGAAAAATAAAATAAAATCCACTTGAGGGTCAGGAGTTAGCTTCTCCCGGGTTTACTTCTTAACCTCATAGTCTACACTAAAACTCTAGGGAGAACAAACATTCTTGACAATCATTCAAGTTTCCCCTAAACTACCGAGGGAAGTGAATTGGTAAGCCTTTCTTTCCCAACTTAGCGATTACTGACCCCTGATGATATCGCTGCGCCTTTTATGGACAAGGAGAATAAGCAATGCCTAGTTTGCCTTTTATGCCCCGGGAAGAGAAGTTTTTTGAGCTTTTTGAGAGCAGCGCTCAGAACATAGTCAAAGCTGCCCAGAAACTAAAAGAGCTGGTTGACACCTGGGAAGATGTTGAGACAAAGGTAAACGAGATAACCGAACTGGAACGGGTAGGGGACACCATTACCCACCAGATTATGGAACAATTACACCGCACCTTTATCACCCCATTTGACCGGGAGGATATCAGCCAACTGGCCCATACCCTGGATGACGTAACCGACTTTATCCATGCTGCCGCCGATGCCATGTTTATCTATAAAGTAAAACGTCCCGACCAGAGAGCCAAGGAGTTGGCTAATGTTGTCCTTCAAGCCGCCGTTGAAATCGAAAAGGCTATGCCGCAGTTGCGTCATCGGGCTCAGTTAAAAAAAATTCTTGAGCAGTGCGTGGAGCTTAACCGCCTGGAGAATGTCGCCGACGACATCTACCGCGCCGCCATCGGCGAGCTTTTTGATAACTCTACCGACTTGGCTCACGTTATCAAGTGGCGGGAGATTTATGAGCATATGGAGAGCGCCACTGACCGCTGTGAGGATGTGGCTAATGTCCTCGAAGGAGTGGCTCTCAAGCATGCCTGATGTCAGTCTCCTGGTGATAGCCACTTTACTATTAGCTAGTGCTAGGGACGGAGCTTGTTAACGACTGGACAGACACTCATAACGCCATCTCCACCGTGGGTTCAACACGCGGTTTTCCACCGTTTTAGAAAACATATTGCTAGGAGTAATAATTAATTACTGAAATTACCTGACTTAGTTTGGCACTGTATGGTTTCTTCAAACCTATTATTTATAATTCTCGTTATCGGCATCGCTCTAGCTTTTGATTTTACCAACGGAATGCATGATGCCGCAAATTCCATTTCCACAATTGTATCAACCAGGGTTTTATCTCCGCGGCTAGCCGTCATCTGGGCAGCCTTTTTTAATTTTGTAGCCTTTCTTATTTTTGGTACCGGAGTGGCGACGACAATCGGCAAGGGGATGATTCATATTGAAACAGTCACTCCGACTGTAATTCTTGCCGGACTTATCGGTGCCATTAGCTGGAATATGATTACCTGGTATTTGGGGTTACCCAGTAGTTCCTCACATGCTCTAATCGGGGGATACGCCGGAGCAGCCATAGCTAAGGGCGGTTGGGGAGTCATTATCGCCGGCGGCTGGTCCAAGACGTTAATTTTTATTGTCCTGGCGCCAACAATCGGCCTGATGGCAGGTTATCTATTAAAGGTTATTACAACCTGGGCGATATATCTATTAAAGCAAAATCCGGCCGCCGTTGATAAGTGGTCGCGTATTTTACAGCTTTTTTCGGCGGCTGCCTATAGTCTGGGGCATGGTAGCAATGACGCCCAAAAAACGATGGGTATCATCACCAGTCTTCTTTACGTCGGGGGCTTAACCCAGAGCTTTAATGTGCCTTTGTGGGTTGTTTTAAGTGCACACAGTGCTATTGCCCTGGGCACCCTTAGCGGCGGTTGGCGGATTGTCAGAACAATGGGGCAGAGAATTACCAGATTAAGACCGATTGATGGTTTCTGTGCCGAGACATCCAGCGCTTTCAGTCTTTTCTTAGCCACCCATCTAGGGATTCCGGTAAGCACCACTCATGTTATCACTGGAGCTATATCAGGAGTGGGTTCGGTAAACCGGTTTTCCGCGGTACGCTGGAATGTAACTTTCCGTATTGTTTGGGCCTGGCTCTTTACTATTCCAGCCGCCGCTGCTTTTGCTGCCATTATCTATTTCTTAATCAGGCTGGTTTCTTAGACCAAGATGATATTCTAACTTACAAAATAATTTTTCGCGGTATCACCCGGCACTTTTCGGCAGTAACAATCGCCTCGATTTCGACGACTGCCCGCTCAATATCATCCCAATGATTGACGACCACATAGTCGAATAGAGACACCTGTTGGACTTCTAGCTCGGCAGTCTGCAAGCGTAAGGCAAGGTCAGCTGGCGATTCGGTTTTTCGTTGGCTAAGCCTGAGCAAAAGGTCATCCATCGATGGAGGCATCAGAAAGATAAATACCGCCTGGGGCAGGATTTTCTTAATCGTGGCGGCTCCCTGAATATCAACCTTTACTATTGTATCCCGCCCTTTATCTAAAGCTTCTTTAACTGC
>JACQOL010000102.1 GCA_016202555.1 Chloroflexota bacterium
AGATTGTTGAGCCCCGTCAACTCTCTTATTTTCTGCTGCAAAATCTGCGTTTGCTCGGTAACCTTCTTCTCCAGATTAAGCCGGTAATCCCGATTTTCCAGCACCAGTCTTCTTTTTTCTAAAGCTCCGGTAACACTAATGACCAGCTCGTTAACATTAAACGGTTTGAGAAGGTAGTCATACGCCCCCTCTCTCAAAGTCTCAATGGCAACATTGGCATCACCAACCGCCGTCACCATAATTACTCCGACATCAGGATGGCTTCTCTTTAGTTCCTGAAAAACCTCCATCCCTGACTTGCCGGGCATCAAGATGTCCAGCAGCACCAGGTCAGGATTCCTTTGGGCAACCAACTCCAATACCTGGTTAGAATCAGTCGTCGTAATTACCTGATAGCCGGCCGACTCCAGGACTCGTTTCATTAACCGACAGATATCCGGCTCATCATCTACCGCTAAAATCAGTGCTTTTGTTTCTACCATCACTTAATCTTACCTCCTTTTTCCGTCTGTAAATGGTCAACTTTTGTTTTCTTCAGATAATGGTAACTCAACAAGGAAGGTAGCTCCCTCCCCCAGCTTACTTTCGGCAGATATCCTACCATTATGTTGAGTAATAATACCATGACAGATACTTAAACCAAGCCCGGTACCTTTACCTGGCGGCTTGGTAGTGAAGAATGGGTTAAACACCCGCCATAAATTCTCCTCAGGGATACCCGGACCATCATCTGTAAAGATTATGTTCACCATACCTCGCCTGGCTCTAGTCCTGATAGTTAAACAACCCCGGTTGTGAGCTTCAAGCATCGCTTGCTCAGCATTAAGGATAATATTCAGGAACACCTGCTCTAATTGCTGAGAGTCAGCCAGCACATTCGGTAACTCGTCACTAATCTCAGTAATTACCTCAATGTTACCTACTTTTAATTCATAACCTCGCATCTCCATCACATGCCGAATAAGGTCATTGACATTAAGGAGTCGCTTCTGTGGTTCCTGGCGACGGGCAAAAGCCAGCAGGTTCCGCACGATAGTAACGGCCCGCTGGGCGTTGCTATGTATCACCTCTATATCGCTCTTCATCGCCGGCGAAAGTTCCCCACTCAGCACCAGCTCCGAGTAGCCGATAACACTAGCCAGAGGATTGTTAAGCTCATGAGCAACACCAGCGACTAACTCACCAATCGAAGCCAGGCGGTTAATGTGATATTGTTGCTCCTGCCTGACCCGTTCCTCCGTTACATTACGGAAAATAAGAAGAATTTCCTCCTCTGCCATCGGTATTATGTGAGTAACCAGGGTCATTTCACTACTCCCCAGCTTATATTTGAATTCCATGCTGGATTGAAACTGCTGGTCAACCAGTGTCCTGGAGATTGCCTCCTCTAATTCTATGATTGGGAGAACATCACCAAGAGGCTTACCCTCCACCCCACCCCCCGCTACCTTAAAAATCTGATAGAAGGCCTGATTAGCCAACACTATTTTTAAGTCTCTATCTATTACCAGAACGGCGTTGGGCGTGCTGGTGAGGATACGGTCAGTTAGCTCTTTTTGTGCCACTAATGTCTTCTCCGCCTGCTGACGTTCGGTAATATCCATCAGCATTCCTGAGATGTTATCCCCTTCAAGAGTTGCATCCATTATGACTTTTCTTATTTCCCCCGTTTTAGTGAGTAATTCCACTTCGAAGCTATCTACCCTACCTTTTTCAGTGAGCTTCTCAATCAAAACCTTACGGTCATTCTGGTTCTTGTATCTTACCACTGCACCGCCAGCTATCGCTTCTTCAGCGGACTCAAAGCCAAGTAGCTTTACCCAACTGCCATTTACATAGAGAATATCCCCTTTGAGATTGGTTCTATATACCCCCACCAGGGCATTCTCCACAAGGGTACGGTACTTCTCCTCTGACTCACGTATTGTTTCCTCAGCTCGCTTGCTCTGGGTGATATTATTAAAGACAGCTACAAAATGGTCTTTATGCGGGCTGTATACAGAGATAGCCAACCATATGTTCAGTGCAGGAAGATAAGTTTCAAATTCCTCTGGTTTCCCGGTCAGAGATACGCGACCGTAGGTAGTAAGTAATTCAGGGTTTGTCTCATGAATACCGGGGATAACTTCGGTTACTTTCTTGCCAATGACATCGTGTAAGCCAGTCAATTCTTCGAACTTATCGTTCACCTCCAGATAGACAAAATCCAGAGGTTGTCCATTTGAGAAGAGCATTCTGCAGTAGGCAAAACCATCAGGCAGACTAGTGAACAACGAATGATACCGTGTTTCAGTTTGTCTCACCAGTTCTTCACTCTTATGGAGTCGGTCTATTAGCCAGATACCAAAAAAAGCAACGAAGGCACCGAAGAGAATGCGCAGTGTCTCCGGAGCTTCTTTATGGAACTGTAGACTAACGTAGGGGATATGGGCAGCAAGGTAAACCAGAACAGCGGCTACTCCCAGGCGGGCCTGATACTTGTAGGCAGCGTAGAGCGTAACGACTAGAGCCAGCAGGTCGTGAATCTCGTGGAAAAATGGGAAAAATGGGGAAGCTAGCAGAGGGGAAAAAATGGGGATAATCTCCATGTTGTCGCCGAGGGAGAGAGCTATAACGCTTAAGAAAATGCTCAGAATAGCAGCTAGGTGGGCTAATTCTTTAGCCAGTTGCCTTTTTGGCTTGGTTTCGTCTCTCATCCTGACTGTCCCCTGGAACAAGAGCCAGCTAAATTGTCCCGGCACTGGAAGATATACCTGCCTTGCTCATTTTTTACTATCAATACTGACCCATATATTACCATAAGTCACTAACTGTGTCAATACTATGGACTGGTGTCACATAAGTATTAACAAAGGCTAGGTTACTGAACAACCTTATTTGACACGTGCTATTTGGCGAATTAGAATAGGGGAATAGCCTGAACCCAGGAGTAGCAGGTGGTTGAAAAAAGGTTAATGACCTTCCAAGAACGGCTTGGGCAAGCCCTGGTGGAGGGGGGATTCATCACTCTTGAGCAGCTTGACCAGGTTCGTCAGGTAGCTGAAGCAGGAGGGAAAAGAGTTACCGATGTCTTGCAGGAGAAACGCCTCATCTCTCGAGAGGTTCTTACCACTGCTTTAAGCTTCCAGCTCAAAGTACCCATTGTCAATCTAAAACAAGTGACGATAGATGAGAAGGCAGTTGCCCTTGTTCCCGAGGAATTCGCTCGGGAACATGAGGTATTGCCTTTCGCTCTTGGTGCCGGCGGTGAGCTCATGCTGGCAATGGAAAGCCCTAACGATTTTCAGCTTATCAACACTCTTTCGGCAATGACGAGGCGGTCAATAAGACCAGCTCTACCACTGGATAGTCGGGTCAAGGATATGCTTGATGTTATTTATAAGCCTGCCTCAGAGCTGGCTCAACAGCTTGATCAGACCCTTCATCCCGTTACTGAGCCGACTCCGCCAAGGGCAGAACCCCATTCCCCGTCAATTTTAGCAGACGTGAGCGAGGCACCGGTAGTGCGTGCCGTGGAGATGATTGCTTTTCAAGCTATCAAAAGTCGGGCTTCGGATATTCACATTGTACCCACGGCTGATTCGGCCAAAGTCATTTACCGTATTGACGGCGTCTTGCACACTGTCCACACTATCCCTTTGACAGTTCACCAGAATATGATATCCCGAATTAAGGTGATGGCAAACCTGGATATTGCCGAAAGGAGACGCCCGCAGGACGGTGCCTTCACCATGAACTTCGGCGATAGGGAAGTTAACTTCCGAGTTGCTGTCGCTGAGACTTCGTATGGAGAAATGATGGTCATCCGGGTGCTGGATAAGAGCCGCATCCGCTTTGATATCGGGGAACTGGGACTAACTGGAGCGGCTCGTCAAGCTTATGAACGACTCCTCAGCTATCCATTAGGAATGATTGCCGTTAGCGGACCAACCGGCTCGGGCAAAACAACCACCCTGTATGCCACCATCTATGCTCTCGCCGACGGTAAACGCAATATCATGACCATTGAAGACCCGGTAGAGTACCGCTTTGAAAATATTAGCCAGATTGACACCAACCCAACCGCCGGCATTGACTTCTCTACCGGGCTGCGGGCAATTATGCGAATGGACCCGGACATTATCCTGGTCGGTGAAATCCGTGATTTAGAAACAGCCCAAACTGCTATCCAAGCGGCTAACACCGGGCATCTAGTGTTTTCCACTGTCCATGCTAATGACGCCGCCAGCACGATAACTCGTTTTATGGACCTCGGCGTTGAGCCTTTTGCCGTCTCAACTGGACTCATCGGCGTTGTTGCCCAGCGCTTGATTCGTAAGATTTGCCCCGACTGTAAGACACCCACTACTTTAACAGCAACCGAAGCCCTAGCCTACGAGCAGGAGCTACAAGAACCTGCCGGAGAAATTTACGTTGGTCAGGGTTGTAATACCTGCTCCTTCACCGGCTTTTCTGGCCGGATTGGGGTATATGAAGTGCTGGTTATCACCGAAGAAATAAGAGGCTTGATTATTCGGCGGACAACCGCTTCTGAGATAAAGAGTCAAGCAGTAAAGCAAGGAATGGTCACCTTGCGGCGAGATGGGATGCTTAAGGTCAAGGAAGGATTAACTACCGTGGGTGAAATTCTGCGCAACGTTTTCACCACTGATTAAGAAACATCGATAGGAATCAGAACTCCACCCCCAATTACCTCAACATAGTTACTTGGTTCTTTGCGACAAAATATCACCAATCTCCTCATATGATACTTTACCGGCAGATATAATCATCTGCAACGCTTTATTCGCCGATATATCAGTACGAATAACTTCATCTTCTTTTACTACTTGTAAAAAGCCCGATGTTGGATTAGGAGCAGTCGGTATGAAGACGTTAAGCCAGGTCTCTCCTGACTGAGTCCGTATTTCTTTAGTAATAAAGCCCACTGACCAGACCCCCTTCCTAGGAAATTCAACAAGCGCTGTCTGCCCAAAACCAACCTTACCGGGGACAGAAAAACTTTCCAGGATTTGTTTGATACTGGCATAGAGTGGTCGCACCAGCGGGACTCTAGCCAAAAGGTGCTCACTATACTCAAAGAGTTTTCTGCCACCAACGTTACTGACCACAACACCAATTAAGTAAATTAACACTACCGCAACGCCAAAACCGATGCCAGGGACTGGGTGACCCACGATGACCTTAATTATCGGCTGCAGAATATTATCAATGGTGGTAAAAATCCAGGCCAGTATCAATACGGTGGCACCGAGAGGCACCACAACCAGAAGTCCGGCGAAGAAATACCTCTTCAATTTCTTAGCCATTTTACCCTCCTATCTATCAAGCAAAGATTTTTCAAGATTATAAACTATAGATAGGACCAATCAGCGATAAAACAGATAAAATCAGAACATCGCCGGCAAATTCCGCTCTAATAGCTCGGCTGATTAAAGAAAAGACAAAATAAGATTATCTCGCGCCTGACCTCATTACAGGTCTGAACCTTACTATATCAGATTGGTCACCATTAGATTTCACCAGTGTTCATAATGCACGATTTCAGCTATTGCTTTACGCTTTTTTGGTTTAGCTTCATCGTTGGGATAACCCAG
>JACQOL010000103.1 GCA_016202555.1 Chloroflexota bacterium
ATAAGAACGAAAGAATAGTATTAGACCCGTTTGTAGGCGTAGGCTCCACAGCTATTGCAGCGGAGGGACTTGGTAAGGTAGGTATAGGTTTAGAAATTTCCCCTGATTTTGCTGATAAAGCAAGGATGAGACCTTGCTCGCATAATATGTTTGATAGTGACGAATTAGGTCAGCGCAGAATCTATAATGCAGATGCCAATGCTCTTCTCTCTTATGTTGAGCGTGATTCTGTGGACTTGGTGGTTACATCTCCTCCTTATTGGGATATATTACTTCAAAAACGGTCGGCAGATAATAAAGAAATAAGACATTATGGAGATGAATCAGCAGATTTAGGCAAGATTAGAGACTACAGAAAATTTCTGGAAGCTCTATCTGAAATATTTCGTTTAGTATTTGATGTTATGAAACCAGGAAAATACTGTTGCATAGTAGTGATGGACATAAGGAAAAAGGATAAGTTCTATCCGTACCATTCAGATGTGGCTGAATTCATGCAAGGGATTGGCTTCATCTTTGACGATATTGTAATCTGGGATAGAAGACATGAATACAACCTAATGAGACCCCTTGGATATCCGGCAAAGTTCAGAATAAACAAGGCTCATGAATATGTTTTGATTTTCCAAAAACCAAATACGAAATAAAGTAGCGAGACAAAGATTGAAGATAATAGATTACCTTGATGGTGATGTTGCGTACCTACTCGGATTGCTTGTAGCACGTGGTGAATTACAATCGTCCGAAAACGCATATCGTATGATAATACATTTCCCTAAGGGAAGTTTATTGGCAAAAGGGATAAAGGTTCAATTCGATACAGATAAGGAAATTCGACTTGGGATGGAGAAAATCCGAGAACGTCTAATAGAATTGCTCGGTGCGGATATTACCACTGTTGATACTTCAGACAGCATCGACTTGATAGCTAAAATGACTAGAAAAACTATGTCATGGCGGAACATAAATATGCTTTTGGGTGGTGCGACGAGTTTTCCATATTTCGATATACCGGAGGTGTTCTTTGACACCGATACTCCTATCGAATACAAAAGAGAGTTTGTTAGGGGGTATGCAGATGTGGGGGGTAATATAAGACCTGCAAATGTAGATTGGGCAGGAAGGCATAGGGTGAGACTTGATATACTGAATCATCCAACAAACTGGAAAGTAGGTATGAGACTTTGCCTGCTAATACAAAACCATCTCAGTGTTCCTGTCCCTGTAATAACATGGGGACACCCAAATATGAACAGGGGATGGCGTGAGCACCAACTTAATATCTATGCTGAGGAATTTACTAGTATCGGCTTTTATTTCGATTTCAAACAAGCTGCACTTGAGGAGTTAGCTGATTTTAATAACAAGCATTTCACCACTAAGATTAAGGGTTGTCCTGGTGCAAGGAAGATTGGAGCCAGGAAGAAAAAAGATAAGGAAGAAAAGAATGGTGAGCGACTTCCTCCGGAATTAGTAGGGAGACATTTTAATGCTTACTGGCAAGTATGCAGAGCATTGGGTTGCACTAGAAGGCCGAAACCGGATGAACAAATTGAACTGATACCTGAGGTATGAAGTTGAATTATGAGACTGAAAAGCAGATGTATCCAGATGTGTCTATATGGCTACATGAACTATTGAAAGGCAGGTATCAGGCAACGAAATTTGAAGTAAGGGATACGCATGCTGCTCCACTAAATGAATATATTACTAGGCATGGACTTCAAGACTACTTTGACGGTGACCAATGGCAGACCTATGATATACGAGTTGATTTAACAGCGTTCGTCAAGAGCAGGAATAGTAAAGGGCTAGTATTTGTAGAATGTAAGATTACAAGTGTTACTCTGCTTAATATATCTCAGCTTCTTGGCTATTCAAGGGTAGCTCTACCGCTTTCATCGTACTTAATATCTTCAAAAGGTATCGGAGGAAGTGTCCAAAGCTTGATCACAACATACGCCCGCTCAGATATTCTTGAGTACCACTGGGAGAAGGGCAAATCGTCAAGAAAGATAGTAATTGCTAAGTGGGATTACAGTTCAAAGAGCATAGACTCAACTTCAGTATTACCACCAGGGTCTTCGGGACAATTATAGATAATCCGGTCTATGAACTCTATGGTCTTAATGAAGAGGAAAGGCAAGTCATAGAGGCTTCTCTGGTGAACAAATCTTAGAGGTTGCCACGCGGAGTTTACACTGAACATAGTGAATGGTCTCGTAATGACAAGCTAAAGCAACTATTTACAATTCCTGGCGAAAATACTTTCTCCGGAAGTAGAGAGCCACATTTACCTGGCGGATGAGCACCGGCACCTCCGCAATAGTAGGATAAATCCGTTGTTTGCAAGATTGATGTATATCTGGTAAGTTTAGCCAGCACAATAATTAATGTTTCTAAAAGGAGAGAGTATGTTTAAGAGAATACTATTAACACTTGATGGTTCCGAAGTATCTGAGATTGTGCTTCCTTACGGGGAGGAATTGGCTGGTAAGTTGGGTTCTGAGGTGATCTTGTATCATGTACGGGGGCATGAACATTTGCAGCAGGAGCACATGCATCAGATGTATCTTGACAGGTTGGCTGAGACTGTGCGAAGCAACATTAAAAAAGGCCGGCCAAAGGGCACAGAGGTGAGAGTAACTGCGAAGGTTGAGGCCGGAGAGCCTGCCGAGAGTATCTGTAATCTTGTAGATACAAACAAGGTAGATTTGATAATTATGGCTTCTGTTAGCACCGCTGGTCTTAAGGTCGGTAAAATGCTGGGCAGCGTGACCGACCAGGTATGCCGAACGGTGCCCATACCGGTGATGCTTATCCGACCTCAGAATATCAAGCAGACTGGCAAAAAGAGACGATTGGTCAACCATATCCTGATACCTCTGGATGGCTCCGAGCTCAGCAAACTGGCACTCCCTATCGGAGAGGAACTAGCCACTAAATTAAAGGTTCGGACTACTCTCTTTCGGATGGCAACTATGATTCGCATCTATGATGATGGTTCGGGGTACACCGCGTATGTTGATTATACGACATTGAATGAGGATGAGAAGAGACGGGTTACTGATGAAATGATTGCCCTGAAGAAAGAACTGAAAGAGAGAGGCCTCAAGGTAACCCATCTGGTAACCTCTGGTTTTGATGCCGCTAATGAAATCATTGAGGTATCAAAGAAGATTGACGCTGACCTGGTGGTCATGTCCACTCACGGGCAATCTGGATTAGGCCGTTGGGTCTTCGGCAGCGTCGCTGAAAAAGTCCTGCGCCATGGAGAGACACCTCTGTTGCTGGTGCACGCCAGAGTCAGGTAGCAATGTAAAGAATATGGTGAAGTGGTTTTCTCTCTGAACAAAATCGAGGCTTTCACAACATGAGGTAACCTGAGATATGGCAACCTCAGCTAGCCAATCTGATAGGTCATTTTGGGCTTTTTCTTCTGATGATGTCTTAAATCAGCTCGGAGCAAACCGAAACGGATTAACCCGAGTTGAGGCTCAGAAAAGGCTTTTGCGTTTTGGCGCTAATCTTCTGAAACCGAAGAGAAAAACCGACACACCAACTCTCTTCCTAAACCAGTTCAGAAGTCCGCTTGTTATCATTCTGATTACCGCTGCCATATTAGCCTTTTTTCTGGGGGAAGAGATTAATGCTGGCATAATACTGGTGATTGTGGTTACCAGCGGCTTACTGGGATTCTGGCAAGAGAGAGGCGCCAGTAATGCTGTCCAAAGACTG
The DNA here is from genome assembly GCA_016202555.1 of Chloroflexota bacterium. Taxonomy (GTDB): domain Bacteria; phylum Chloroflexota; class Dehalococcoidia; order Dehalococcoidales; family UBA2162; genus JACQOL01. The sequence continues at coordinate 3,739 of JACQOL010000103.1, forward strand.
CGGGCTATCATTCAACTAAAAGTATCTGTATTTCGTGGAGGGAATCCCAGTGATGTTCCGGCTGAAGAAGTTGTGCCGGGGGATGTTATCTTACTTTCCGCCGGCGATGTTGTCCCTGCGGATTGCCTGATACTTGAGTCCAAAGACCTCTTTGTGGACGAAGCTACGCTTACCGGTGAGACTTACGCTGCCGAAAAATCGGTGGGGTTATTACCGGAGGAAACGCCCATCAGCCACCGGACGAACTCACTCTTTATGGGGACCCATGTTATCAGCGGTAGTGCCAGAGCCGTGGTAGTGCACACTGGTCAAGGTACCGAATTTGGTAAGATTGCCGAGCATTTAAGGCTCAGGCCTCCGGAGACCGAATTTGAGCACGGAATAAAACAGTTCGGCTATTTTCTCATGATTGTCACCTTGGTGCTAGTAATGGCCATCTTTGCCACCAGCGTCTATTATAAACGGCCCCTGCTGGACTCGGTACTTTTCTCTCTGGCTCTGGCGGTAGGGCTGACCCCGCAGTTGTTGCCGGTTATCATCAGTATCAACCTGTCCCACGGGGCCAGACGTATGGCAGAGCAAAAAGTTATCGTCAAACGGCTAGCCTCCATTGAAAACTTCGGCAGTATGAACATACTCTGTTCTGATAAGACCGGGACTTTGACTGAAGGAATCATGCATTTGCATTCCTTCGTTGGTACGGAGGGAAATGAAAATGAGAAAGTATTATTGTACGCTTATCTTAATTCTTCCTATGAAACCGGTTATAAAAATCCTATTGATGAAGCCATTCGAGCTCATGGTTATCTGGATATATCTGCCTATCATAAGTTGGATGAAGTGCCCTATGATTTCATTCGCAAAAGGTTAAGCATTTTAGTCTCAACTGGAGATGGGAATATGGTAATCAGCAAAGGCACCTTGCCGAATCTGTTTTCCATCTGTTCTCAGGCCGAGACAGCCGGCGGCATCGTTAATCTAACCAGCCTGCAAGAGAAGCTACAGGTCCAACTTGAGGACTTTAACCGCCGGGGATTTCGTGTACTGGGACTAGCCTACCGACCTTATAATACTGGCAGCACTATCACTAAAGAAGATGAGAAAGGTTTTACTTTCCTGGGTTTCATTATCTTCAATGACCCACCTAAATCTGGAGTCGCCGACACTATTAAAAAATTAAAACAGCAGGGGATTTCCTTAAAAGTCATTTCCGGGGATAACCGCCTGGTGACGGCCCATATCGGTGAACAGGTTGGATTATCAACAGCACGTATTCTGACTGGTTCGGAGCTTCTTCGGATATCGGACGCAGCTTTAGTCAGGCAAGCGAATGAAGTAAGCCTTTTTGCCGAGATAGAACCAAATCAGAAACAACGCATAATTGTAGCACTCAAGAAATCAGCCAATGTGGTTGGTTATATTGGAGATGGAATCAACGATGCTCCGGCACTTCATGCTGCCGATGTTGGTATTTCAGTGGACAGCGCCGCTGATGTTGCCAAAGAAGCCGCTGATATTGTACTACTGGAAAAAGATTTGGGTGTCCTTGAGCGTGGTGTTCGGGAAGGCAGAATAACATTTGCCAATACTCTCAAATATGTCTTTATGGCTACCAGTGCTAATTTTGGCAACATGTTTAGTATGGCTGGAGCCTCCCTTTTTCTATCTTTCTTACCTCTTCTACCCAAGCAGATCCTGCTCACTAACTTGCTGACCGATTTGCCGGAGATGACCATCGCTACTGATAGTGTGGATGCGGAGTTAGTTGAGACACCACGACGCTGGAATATCAGGTTCATCCGTAACTTTATGATAACCTTTGGTATTTTAAGCTCCCTATTTGACTATCTAACTTTTGCCATACTTCTCTTCATATTGCATCTGAGTACAGATATGTTCCGGACAGGTTGGTTTATTGAGTCGGTTATTTCGGCATCGCTGGTCGTGCTCGTAATACGGAGCCGGCGGCCATTCTACAAAAGCCGCCCAAGCCGGTATCTATTGATTGCCGCTCTAGTCATTTCCGTAGTGACGGTTATTATCCCATTTACTCCTATGGGTGGGATATTTGGCTTTACCCCTTTGTCTTTGGTATTTCTTTTACTGATAGGAATAATCGTGGTACTCTATATTGCAGCAGCTGAAGTGGCTAAAAAGGTGTTCTACCAGCGGATGAGGTTTAAATACTAATTCATAACCATTCTACTATCGAGTATACTTCATAACTGGCAGATTCTAAGAGCAAAGTGTGATATTAAAGTGTGATATTATAGTATTAGTATTGTTTATGATGCTGTGGTCGTAGCTGTAGGGAGAAATAATGAAAAAGAAAATCGCCATACTTACGATTCTTATTTGCTTGTCTCTGAGTGCCTTTGCCCCGGTATTGGTGCATGCTCAGATTACAATTAAGTTACAAAGCTCTTCCGTTCAGGCTGATTTTCCGTCAAAGCTAACCTTTAATCTTTCGGCTAAGGACGATGTTAATCTGACTGATATCCGTCTCCGCTACACCATAAATCGTGAGAGCTTCGCTCAAGCATTCAGTGAAGCTTATGTTGCATTCACTCCAGCGGCCACCGTTAGTGTTAATTGGGTCTTAAACATGCAAAAGATTGGTGGTTTGCCACCAGGCGCGACGGTTAAGTACTGGTGGGTAATTAAGGATGCAGCCGGTAATCGGCTTGAGACGGCACCGCAACAAATTGACTTTAATGATAGTCGGCACCTGTGGCGTAATGTGTCTAAAGGTACGCTAACGCTCTACTGGTATCAGGGTGATGACGCATTTGTCAACCAGCTGATGACTGCGGCGCAGCAGGGATTAGCCAGTCTTGAAAAGAATACTGGAGCACAACTGGTAAGACCAGTCAGGATTTATATTTACGCCAGTGCCCGTGATTTACAAGGCTCGATGGTTTTTCCCGCGGAGTGGACCGGAGGGGTATCCTTTACCGAGTATGGGATTATTGCTATCGGCATCGCGCCGAGTAATCTCGACTGGGGATTGAGAGCTATTACGCATGAACTAACTCATCTTGTCATCCATCAAATGACATTTAACCCTTATAACGGGTTACCGACCTGGCTGGACGAAGGGTTGGCGGTTTACAACGAGGGGCCGCCGGACCCGACCTTTACGGCTCTATTAAATCAAGCAATTGCTGATAACCAGCTTACTTCGGTGCGTAGTCTGAGCAGTCCATTTTCAGCTTACGGTGATGAAGCCACGCTTTCTTATGCAGAGAGTTACAGTGTGGTCAACTACCTCATTACCACCTATGGACAACCAAAGATGCTTGAATTGCTGAATACCTTCCAGCAAGGTAGCACCTATGACGGCGCTTTTCAGGAGGTATATGGCTTTAATATGGACGGACTTTATACCCTGTGGAAGCAGCAAGTAATACCGAAGAGGGCCAGTAGATTAGAACCAGTAACCCCATCGTTTCCAGTTAGATTTGGGCTGGCTCTTCAAGGTTTAATGCCGCTATGGGGTGTGAGCTAAGAGATGAAGAAGACCTTAGCATCGATACTCCTTGCCACTTTACTGTCTGTCACTTTGCTTGCCGGATGTACAGCACCGCTAGCAAAACCATCTACGCTGACTCCAACCCAAACTACTCCGAGTCCTACGGCTCAGGGGACTCTTAATCTCTTTGGGGATGACCCGACTACTCTCGACCCCGCCCTTGCTGGAGATGCCACCTCCCATGATTATATCGTTCAGATTTTCAGCGGCCTGGTTCGCTTGGATGATAGCCTCCAGCCGGTCCCTGACATTGCTAAGAGTTGGGACATCAGTCCCGATGGCATGACATATACCTTTCATCTGCGCAACGATGTAAAATTCCAGGACGGCCGTCAGGTCAAAGCCGATGACTTCAAATTCTCTTTGGAGCGGGCTTTTGACCCGGCCATCGGTTCGACTACGGCGCTCACTTACCTTGGTGATATTATCGGCGTAAAAGATATGTTGGAGGGTAGTGTTAAAACGATTAGCGGCGTTAAGGTTGTTGATGATTATACCCTTCAGGTGATTATAGATTCACCTAAATCTTACTTCTTGTCTAAAATGACTTACCCCACTGCCTTTGTCATCGACAAGAATAACGTGAATTCAGGTAAGGACTGGTGGCTCACCCCTAACGGTACCGGCCCCTTCAAACTCACTCGGTATACTAAACAGCAGCAACTTGTTTTGGGGAGGAATGACTTATACTACGGCGTCAAAGCTAAAGTTACCTCGGTGGTATTCGGTATCCTGTCGGGCAACCCGATGGACTTATATGAAACCGGTAAGATTGATGTTGTTGGTGTTTCACTGCCTTATATTGAGCGGGCATCTGACCAGTCTGGACCATTTGCCGGCCAACTTGCTCAGGCACCGGAGCTTAGTATTAGTTATATCGGTTTCAACTCGGCTAAGCCACCTTTCGACGATGTTAATATCCGTCTCGCCTTCAGCTATGCCGTCGATAAAGACAAGCTGGTTTCGGTAGCTTTTAAGAACATGGTGCAGCGTGCCGATGGTGTTCTGCCGCCGGGTATGCCGGGCTACAATAAAAATCTGGCTGGGCTGGGTTTTGATGTTAATAAGGCAAAAGACTTGATTGCGAAGTCGAAGTATGGCTCGGTGGCTAATTTGCCGTCGATAACCCTCACCACTTCCGGGGAGGGTGGTAGGGTTTCCAATCTTCTGGAGGTAATTGCCTACCAATGGAAGCAGAACCTGGGTGTAGATGTTACCATAAGGGCATTAGAACCGGAGCGATATTTCTATAATCTCAAATCCGAATTAGACCAGATGTATGATTTCGGCTGGATTGCCGATTATCCGCATCCCCAGGATTTCCTTGATATCCTCTTCCACAGCGGTGCCGACTATAACTATGGTGGCTATGCTAATGCCGATGTCGATACTCTCCTTGATAAAGCGGGCCGGGGGCAGGACTTCAATGCCACTGCGGCACTATATCAGCAAGCTGAGCAGAAACTGGTTGATGAAGCGGCTATGTTACCTCTCTTTTTTGCTCAAAACTACATCCTCGTGAAGCCCTATGTCAGCGGTTATAAACTTAACCCACTCGGCTTTGTCATGCTGAACAATGTCTCGCTTGGTTCTCACTGATTGGACTATTCAAGACTCGGATGCAATTCCTGCCCGGTTACATTCAGTAAAGACAAGCCCAAAGGTGCCTTTTCGTGGATAGTATTGTCTTGATGTTTTGCCCAAATAACCGGCGACTTTCGACTCATTCCTGCCAAAAATGGTATAATAGTTACTAATGGATATTTTGGCTTCGCTTAACCCGGCGCAGAGGGCAGCAGTAGAGACGATTAGCGGTCCGGTGCTGATTCTGGCTGGTCCGGGCAGTGGCAAGACCAGGGTGATTACCCATCGTATTGCTTACCTGATTAAAGTCGTTGGCATCAACCCCCGCCATATTATGGCTGTTACCTTTACCAACAAGGCGGCCCGGGAGATGGCGAGTCGATTATTTGGTAAGAGTGAAGAAGACTCTGCCGCTCCGCTTCTTGATTGGAGCATGCGGGATATGGTCACCCTGGGTACTTTTCACGCTATCTGCTCCCGTATTCTGCGCCAGGATGGTCAGGCTATCGGTATTGACCACCATTTTGTCATCTACGACGATACCGACCAGCTCAGTTTGCTCAAACGTAGCCTTCAGGAAATAGGACTTGACCCCAAGCAATATACTCCTCAGGCAATCGCCTCTGCCATTTCGGCGGCAAAGAGTCATCGGCTGACCCCGACCGAATCAATCCAGCGCGGTCGCAGCTATTTCGATGAGGTGGTAGGGCGGGTCTACGAGCATTACCAGCAATTACTGGGGGAAAATAATGCCCTGGACTTTGATGATTTGCTGATGAGGACGGTGCAGCTTTTCAGGAAGAGCCCTGAGATTTTGTCCCGCTACCAGTCGAGATACCAGCACCTTATGGTGGACGAGTTTCAGGATACTAATCTGGTGCAGTATGAGTTGATAAAGATGTTGGGTGGTAAGTACCGCAATATCTGTGTTGTTGGCGACCCTGACCAGTCAATCTACTCCTGGCGATTTGCTGACCTGCGCAACATCCTGAGCTTTGAAAAGGACTACCCTGAGACAAAACTGGTCCTGCTGGAGGAGAACTATCGCTCAACTAAGATGCTTCTGGAAACAGCCTCGAATATCATCTCAGTCAATCAGCAACGTAAACCGAAAAACCTGTGGACGAATAACGAGTTGGGGGAGCCGGTAACTGTTGTTGAAACCTATACCGAGCAGGAGGAAGCCCAGTTTGTCGTTAATGAGATAGAGCGTTTGGTCGGTCGGGGGCAGGTTAGCCTCGGTGATTGTGCCGTGATGTATCGCACTAATGCCCAGTCAAGAGCTCTTGAGGAAGCTTTTATGCGCTACGGTACGCCCTATAAGCTGGTCGCCGGTACCCGTTTCTACGAGAGACGGGAGGTTAAGGATATCACTGCCTATTTCCGGCTTATCCAGAACCCTAACGATAGTATTAGCCTGTTACGAATAATTAATGTTCCCGGGCGTGGTATCGGACAGCAGACCCAGGTCAGACTGGCTAGCTGGGCAAAATCGCTGGGGGTCTCACCCTATCAAGCGTTACAGCTGGTGGCTGAGCCAGCGACGGCAGAGACAGCTACTGAGCTGAACTTTAATGTTCATACCAGGCGGGTGCTAACCGATTTTCTTAGCCTGATGGAAGATTTTGTTAGCGTAAGTCGCCAGTTAAACCTGGTTGATTTGTTTGACCTAGTAGTCAAGGGCTCCGGTTATAGGGAATATTTGCTGAGTGAGAGCGACGGAGAGGGACGCTGGGACAATATTATGGAACTGCGGACGGTTGCCCAGCAGTATCGTGATTTACCGCCAGGGGAGGGATTAGCTGCCTTTCTGGAGGGGGTAACCCTGGTATCTGATGTCGATACACTTGATGAAAGTGCCTCAGCGGTGACCCTGATTACCCTGCATCAGGCTAAAGGACTGGAGTTTGGGGTGGTCTTTATCGTTGGTATGGAGGATGGCATCTTGCCTCACTTCCGCTCTTTTGATAACCCTGTCCAGATGGAGGAGGAGAGGCGACTCTGCTATGTCGGTATCACCCGGGCTAAGCAGAGGGTGTATCTGGTGCGGGCCTTTCGTCGCAGCCTGATGGGACGCAGTATGGTCAGTCAACCATCGCGTTTTTTAAGTGACATCCCATCGCACCTGACTTCGGCTAGTGGTCGTTGGCTAGGCGCCGAGAGGCGGGTAGCCCCATCAATCTATTCCTGGGATACAGAAACTGCCCCCAGCCTGTCCACCTTAGAATTTAAGGCGGGCGAACGTGTGCACCACATCCAGTTCGGTAACGGGGTGGTGGTCAGTTGCCAGCCAGTGAAGGATGATGCCGAGGTCGTCGTCGCCTTTAATGGTGGCGTCAAAAAACTCCTCTTGAGCTTCGCTAACCTGGAGAAGGCAGCCTGATTTCTTTTCGGAAAACCCTTGACATTTTACACGTAAGCGTGTATATTTAACTTAATGCCAATTAAACTTTTAGACCCGGAAGTAGTTGCCCGGATTGCCGCTGGCGAGGTGGTGGAGCGGCCGGCTTCGGTGGTTAAGGAGCTGGTGGAGAACTCGCTGGATGCCGGAGCGAGCCAGATTGCGGTTGAGGTACGGGGTGGTGGGGTGAATCTGATTCGGGTAACCGATAACGGCTCTGGTATTCCTGCCGCCGAACTGGAGCTTGCCTTCCAGAGGTATGCCACCAGTAAGATAGCCGGAATTGATGACCTGGAGACCATTGCCAGCCTCGGTTTTCGGGGTGAAGCCTTGCCCAGTATCGCTGCCGTTGCCCAGGTGGAGATGGCTAGCTGCTCCGGAGGCGATTCATCGGGTAATTATCTTCACCTGCGGGAGGGCGCGGTCAGTAACCGGGGTAAGCAGGGACATCCTCAGGGGACGACGGTGACGGTGCTAAATTTGCTCCATAACGTGCCAGCCAGATTAAAATTCCTCAAGTCGCCGGCGACGGAGAATAGCCACATCGCTAATGTCGTCAGCCAGTACGCTCTCGCCTTTCCCGAGGTTAAGTTCACTCTTTCCGCTGATGAGCGAATGGTGCTGAGAACTCCGGGCAGTGGTCAGCTCATCGATAGCATTATTGAGGTCTATGGTCTTAATGTAGCCCAGAATATGCTGGAGCTGGGCAGGGGGGACCGGGTCTGGGAAAGCGGGTCGGCGACTCTTTCACCCCGGATAACCGGTATGGTCAGCTCGCCAGCAGTAAGTCGCTCCAATCGGGATTATCTCAGCTTTTTTATCAACCGTCGCTGGATAAGTAGTCGGCTGCTCTCCTGGGCAGTGGAGGAAGCCTACCATGGCTTGCTGATGACCGGGAAACACCCCCTGGCGATTATCAACATCACACTATCACCCAGGGAGGTGGATGTTAATGTCCATCCCACCAAAACCGAGGTCAAGTTCCAAAACGAGCGGCTGGTTTTTAGCTCTGTCCAAAAAGCAGTCAGGCGGGCTCTTCTTGAACTGGCCCCGGTACCTAGGATTGAAGAGGTAGCTATCGCTTATGAATCCCAGGCAGTATCAAGACAACCGCGGTCAGTATCGAGCGGAACCAGTCACCACCCGGCCAGTCTGATTCCGTTAGCTCAGTCAACTCCTGCCTTCGCCCTGCCGGCGCTGAGATTACTGGGACAGCTTGCGACGACCTATATTATCGCTGAAGGGTCTGACGGATTGTATCTCATCGACCAGCACGCTGCTCATGAGCGGATTCTTTTTGAGCAAATAAAGAGCCAGAGAGCCAAGCAAGCCATCGAGGTTCAGGGACTGCTGGTACCGGCAACGCTTGAGATTAACCCCCAGCAGGACGCCGTTCTGAAGTCTCATTACGAGAACCTGGTTGAATTCGGCTTCTCAATTGAGCCTTTTGGTGAACGAAGCTACCTGGTGCGGGCGGTGCCTGTCTGGCTTCATCAGCAGGACTGGGCGGGAGCCCTCCGGGAATTGCTGGATTTACCGTTAGGGAGGAACGAAGGGGATTGGCTGGAAAAAGTAGGAATCACTATTGCCTGCCACAGTGCGGTGAGAGCCGGGCAGGCATTAACTGATGACGAAATGCGTGAGCTGCTACGGCAACTGGAGCTGGTAGCTCTGCCCAATACCTGTCCTCACGGTCGACCCACCATGATTCACTTAAGCTCTGGGCAGTTAGAGAGGGAGTTCGGTAGAAGCTGATCGGGTTATTTCTACAAAATCGACTGTCTCTATCATATCAAAGGAACCTATTGTTATGAATGATGCTCCTTTTAATCCCCTTGCTAAACAATCTCCCACTTGACTACTGCCCCAGAATGTATGAAAATGGGTCTGCCAGAGGAAACCAATCTGGCTCAAAGGTCACTTCAACCGTAGTATCGGGGCGTAGCGCAGCCTGGTAGCGCACCTGAATGGGGTTCAGG
>JACQOL010000108.1 GCA_016202555.1 Chloroflexota bacterium
ATACAATAAAGAGAATCGCTATTCTCGGTTCCACCGGCTCCATCGGGCAGCAAACCCTTGAGGTAATTCGTAGCTTACCCAACCGCTTCCGGATAATCGGGCTTGGCGCCGGTACGAATACCACCCTGCTGGCAAGACAGATTGATGAATTCAAACCCGAAATGGTCTATTATCAAGACGATACCTATCCGGCTAATGCCGACTACCAATTTTTATCCTTAGCCGAAATCGCCTGTCATCCTCAGGTAGATACTATCGTCATCGCTCTTTCTGGGGCATCAGGACTAATACCAACCCTGGCAGCAGTAAAAGCGGGCAAAAATATTGCCCTGGCCAACAAAGAATCACTGGTTATGGCTGGCGATATTATCACCAGGGAAGCAAAACTAAATAACGCCCGTATTTTGCCCATTGATAGTGAGCATAGCGCTATCTGGCAGTGCCTGAGAGGTGAAACAACGCCGCCGGCCTGGCTGATTTTAACCGCCTCAGGGGGTCCATTTCTTCACTATTCGCCAGCCCGGCTAAACGATGTTACTGCTGAGCAAGCCCTCAAGCACCCCACCTGGCAGATGGGCAAAAAGGTCACCATTGACTCGGCTACCCTGATGAATAAAGGGCTTGAGATAATTGAAGCTCACTGGCTGTTTGATATGCCCATTGATAACATCAGCGTTCTGATTCACCCCCAGAGTATCATCCACTCTATGGTAGAGTTTATCGATGGCTCAGTGAAGGCTCAGTTAAGCTACCCTGATATGCGTCTACCGATTCAATACGCCCTGTCTTATCCCGAACGTTTCGCCAATACAAAGCTTCCCAGGCTTAACTGGGGTAAGATTAGTGACCTGAGTTTTGAACCACCTGATGATACTAAATTCCCTTGCCTCAAGTTAGCCATTGAAGCTAGGAAAAAGGGAGGAACCTACCCGGCAGTCCTCTGTGCTGCTGATGAGATAGCCGTTGAGCTTTTCCTGTCGGGGCACATCAAATTTACCGATATTGCCCGGCTGGTAGAAGAGACTCTAACTGAGCATAAAGCCATCGACCAGCCTGACCTGGAAGAAATTATGGCAGCTGATACCTGGGCCAGGCAGAAAACAAGACGCCTTACCAGCGGAGTATAGCATATGGCAATCACTCTATTAATCGGTATAATTGTTTTATCAGTCATTATCATGGCTCACGAACTGGGACATTTTATTACTGCCAAAGTCGTCGGGGTAAGGGTAGAGGAGTTCGGTTTGGGTTTTCCACCACGGCTACTCTCGTTCAAATGGGGGGAAACACGCTACTCGCTAAATGCGATACCATTTGGTGGCTTTAACAAGCTGACCGGGGAAGAAGACCCCAACTTACCAGGAAGTTTAGCCGGTAAAAGCAAAAGAGCCAGACTTCTAGTTATCAGTGCCGGCTCGCTGATGAACCTACTGCTGGCATTGATACTCTTTTCGGCTGGTTATCTCTTCCCCCGCTCGGCAACCTTCGGACAGATATCGGTGGTGGAAGTAGCCCCGGGTTCCCCAGCCGCCATTGCCGGTATCGCAACGGAGGACATTATCTTGAGCATAAATAGCCAGCCGGTGGACAACGCCTCTGAACTGAACCAGTACATCAAAGACAACCTAGGTAAAGAGACCACCCTGCTCATCCAGCACCCGGACTCAACCAGCCGGAGCGTCCAGCTTGTCCCCCGCTTAGAGCCTCCGAAAGACGAAGGAGCAATCGGCATCGCCATTAAAATCACAAAGCGTTACCCTCTCTGGCAGATAATACCCCTGGGTGCCACCGAGATGGTGGGGACAGTTATTATGTGGGTAGGCGGACTGGTCAGCGCCTTTACCGGTAAAGCACCGGTCTCATTCATCGGTACAGTAGGGCTTGTCCAGCTAACTGGCGAGGTGGCTGGAACCGGTATCTTGGCCTTGCTGAGAATTGCGGCACTGATAAGTCTGATACTAGGTATAATGAATTTATTCCCCCTCCCAGCCCTGGATGGGGGACGGCTTGCCTTTGTTTTTCTGGAATGGGTGCGCCGGGGCAAGCGTATTTCACCAAAGACGGAAGGGCTGGTGCACCTTATCGGTTTCATATTGCTGATGCTATTTTTCCTGGCGATTACCTACCAGGATATTATCCGTATCATCAGTGGCAAAAGCCTGATACCATGAATACCAGACGAATCAGTAAACCAATTCAGGTTGGCAATGTCACCGTCGGTGGCAATGCCCCTATCGTGGTGCAATCAATGACCAATACCGATACCCGTGATGTTATGTCAACTATTGCCCAGATTAAGGAGCTTGAAGAAGCCGACTGCGAGATAATACGGGTAGCCGTGCCAGATATGCAGGCTGCCGAAGCTATTGCAGCCATAAAGAAAGATATCACCATACCTCTAATCGCCGATATTCACTTTGATTACCGGCTGGCTTTAGCAGCCCTAAAGGCAGGGGCTGATGGACTCCGCCTGAATCCGGGTAATATCAGCGAACCGGCTAAGGTTAAAGCCGTGGTTCAAGCCGCCAAAGAGAGAAATGTCCCCATCCGTATCGGCGTCAATGCCGGCAGTATGCCTAAAAAAGCCGACCCGACCCTGACTAACGCCCAAAATATGGTTGCGGCTGCCTTAGAGCAGATAAGGCTGCTGGAGAGCCTCGACTTCGACCTGATTAAGGTTTCCCTGAAAGCCTTTGATGTGCCGACCACCATTGAAGCCTACCAGGACATCGCCAAGAAAATCCCCTACCCGCTTCACATCGGTATTACCGAAGCCGGCACGCCCCGGACAGGCATTATCCGCAGCGCCGCCGGCATCAGCACCCTGCTCTATCTCGGCATCGGCGACACCATCCGCGTGTCCCTGACCGCCCACCCCCGGGAAGAGGTCTTTGCCGGCTATGAAATCCTGAAAAGCCTGAACCTGCGCCAGCACGGGCCGGTGCTGGTGAGCTGTCCTTCCTGCGGACGGACTGAGGTCGATATTATTAAAATAGCCGAAGCGGTCGAAAAAGAGCTGTTAAAGATTACCAAACCAATCAAGGTGGCGGTGATGGGCTGCGTGGTCAATGGCCCCGGCGAAGCCAGTGACGCCGATGTCGGTATTGCCTGCGGCAAGGGCAAAGCCATCCTCTTCAAGAAAGGCGAAAAGATTGGCGTCATTGAGGAAAAGGATTTTGTCAGGGTATTGATGGAGGAAGTGGAGAGGTTTTAGTAATCGTTTTCTCTCCCCTTGCGGGAGAGATGAAAGTGAGGGGTAAAAGGAATGGCGCCCTCACCCTGACCCTCTCAACTACAATATTGAACTCTATTTAGGAGACTGGATACTAGCATGGGAAATGGAACCAGAGAAAGTCCCTATACTCGTGAAGATGTGCTCAGGCTGATTGAGCAGAATGGCAGCCAAGCGGAAGGACTTGACCTTTCCGGCAAGCACTTTGCCAGAGGCATCGACCTGCGCCGGTTTAACCTCCGGGGAATCATCCTCAAGAAGGCTGTACTAGAGGGCGCTCATCTTGAAGAAGCTGATTTATGGGTCGCCCATCTTGAACGAAGCAATTTACGGGAAGCCCGCCTTGAAAAGGCAGTTTTACGCAGCAACCACCTTGAGGGGGCCGATTTGCGGCACGCCCACCTTGAGCAGGCTATTTTGTGGGGGGCCCATCTTCAGAAAGCCGATTTACGGGATGCCCACCTTGAAAGGGCCGATTTATGGCGCGCCCACCTCGATGAAGCCAAATTAGACAGCGTCCACCTTGAGGGGGCTATCTTAAAAGACGCTACATTCTCCCCCGGAACCGGGTTAGAGCCGGCGGACTGAGGTTGATAGAGAGGTTTTAGCTATGGGAAACGGAACAAAAGAAAGTCCCTATACCCGTGAAGATGTGCTGACGTTGATAGAGAAACACGGTGGCACAACCCAAGGGCTTGACCTTTCGGGGAAATGGTTCGAAAAAGGTATCAAACTTCTCGGAATTAGCGCAAATGGTCTCCAAGAGATTACTCTCAAGGGAGTCGATTTACGCGGGTCTCACTTGGAGGAAGCTGATTTAGCTTGTGCTAACTTGGAAGGGGCTATATTATGGGAGGCTAATCTAGAGGGAGCCAATCTAGGCTTCGCTAACTTGAAGGGAGCCAATTTACTCGTGGCCAATCTAAAGAGATGTTATTTCGCAAATGCTAACCTGGAAGGAGCGGACTTAGGAGAGTCCCACTTAGAGCACGCTAATCTGTTTCAGGCAAATCTAGAGGGAGCGAATTTGTGGCAGGCTCACTTTGAGAGCGCAATTCTAGTTCAGACCAACATGAGGGGAGCGAATCTAACGTTGGCTAGTCTGACAGGAGCTTGCTTGGTATGGGCTCAGTTTTCCGACGATACAGAGTTTGCTGGCACTGATTGGGGAGATTACATTTTAGGAGAAGAGAGAAACGGCGATTTCACTTTAGCAAAAGAGTCCTATTGGCGATTGAGACACTGGCACACTGATGCTGGTTTGTACGACATAGCTGGAGAGTTCTTCTTCAGAGAGATGACCGCCAGAAGAAAAGCAATGAAATGGTGGCCAAATCCGCTGAATAGAGCGTTTTCAAAACTTGTTTCTGTGCTCTGTGGATATGGCGAGAAACCTGAGAGAACAGTAGTTTCAGCAATAGTGATAATATTCGGCTTGGCAATAGCCTATCATTTATGGGGTTACTTCACCGCAAATGCCTCTTCGTTTTGGGACAAACTTTATTACAGTGCCGTATCATTTACGGCGGTAGGTTATGGCAACTGGGCGCCTCAACCTACGGGTTGGGCTAAAGGTGCAGGTGTTGTAGAAGCTTTCTTGGGTGTTTTCATGATGGCGCTGTTCCTGGTAACCTTCACTAGAAAAATGACGAGATAAAAGGTACTGTCATTCTGGAAGGAGCGAAGCGACTGAAGAATCTCAGGG
>JACQOL010000106.1 GCA_016202555.1 Chloroflexota bacterium
GGGCCGTTTGGAGTCAGGGTGGTTCACCGCCAGGGCTTTATTGATTACCTCTACCTTATGCGCCAGCTGCTTACTGTCAACACCGGTACCCCGCCCGGTTACCTCAGCCACCGTTCTTCCCGTCATTACCGCACAAATAGCGCTGCTGGGGGTAGTATTACCTATCCCCATATCGCCGGTGCCAACAATATCCAGACCCTTAGCTACCTCAGTGCTCACAATTTCAATCCCGGTCTCAATTGCTTTAACTGCCTCTTCTTCAGTCATCGCCGGACCGACAGCCATATTCTTGGTACCCATACCAACCTTCCGTGATAAAAGCTTGGGATTAGCCTTTATCTCAGCAGCTACCCCCATATCAACCACGATAATCCGGGCACCAACCTGGCGGGAAATAACATTAATCCCAGCCCCACCATTAAGAAAGTTATAAACCATTTGCGGGGTAACCTCCTGAGGATAAGCACTAACCCCCTCCGCCACCACTCCGTGGTCGCCGGCCATAGTAACAATCGCCTTGTGCTTGATTTGCGGTATAGGCTTACCCTGAATACCCGCCAGTTGAATGGATAATTCCTCAAGCCGTCCCAGACTGCCCTGCGGCTTGGTCAGGGTATCCTGCCGGGCACTAGCTTCAGCCATTGCTATTTCATCCAGCGGCGTTATCATTTGAATCGTTTTAGTTAGCAGTCTCGTCATTTTAACCCCCTCTGTCATTATTATTTGTGTCGTCAGTTACATCTGTAGCCTAAAGCCTGATATAGTCTTATTCTATTACAAGTCTTTCTCATTTTAATCGCCCCACTCTTTTCCTGAAATAAAGCAAGGTAGTATCCCCAGAGTCAATTCCACAGTTAATACTAGAATAATATTACTAAAATGTCCATACTAACTTAATCCCGAATTCAGACAAATAACACTAGTCCCCATTTCCACAAATACCCCCCCCTAATAAAAACATATAGCTAGACGGTAATTATGGCGTTACCCTTTTGGGCAAAGCTAAAGGTATTAAAAGCGACCGCCTCGGCATCATAATTACATTGCGAAATAATGACCAGATTAGATTGGTTATCTACTTTGGTCAAGACCTCCGATAGTGCCTTCGTCGCTGGATTGACTTTGGCTTTATCGCCAAGGTTCTTATATTCTATCTGCAATAATTGAGCCAATATCCCAGACGCTTTACTGCGGGCAAATTGGAGGCGATTTATATTAGCTCTTAATCTAGCCACATCGGGAGGACTCAGATACTTCACCGGATTGATAACGGTAACCATTTCCTGAGCAACCCGGAGAGAACGTAGCAAAAGCTGTTGCGAGGTGAGTATGCCCGTAGTCAGTTTAACGTCTTCCTGATTATATACCGCCAGGGCTGCCGGGATATTCTCTTGAGCTAATGATATTGCGGCAACAATAATCTTGGATGCCAGTTCATCGGCTTCCTCGGCATTACCAACAGCCAGGTTGATGAGGATTACGGCTGAACGCCCCTGAAACTCGCTAAATTCTTTGGTTATCAGCTCATTGTGTCGTAAAGAATGTTTCCAATCGATGTTCTTCAAACTATCGCCGGGCTGGTATAACTGACTGCCGTAGTACTCAATTCCCCTTCTCAGCCCATAGATTGGCTTCAGTGCGGCTATGTTTGAAATCAGGGGCAGGGCTCCCGCTTTGGTGCCAGCCAAATACCTTTTTGCCAGCCAGGCAGCGTATCTGGCCCGGGGAATAACGAACAGGCGGATTGGTTCGAGCTTAAACCTGACCTGAATCAATCCCCAGCGGTCGATGGCATAGCCCTGAAGCTTAACAATTGATGGTCCGGCTAGCCTGGGGGCCAGGGATACCCTCACTTCCAGCTTGTCTCGTTTTAGCGATAGTATATCGGGACTCACCTTCAGCCATTCATAGGGTGATTCCACAAACAATCGTCCACCTATTTTAGTTATAGCTGTCAGCTTGACAGAGAGATGGTCTTCGGTCCCGGCGACCATCCGTTGCTGAATCTGTATCTCAGCTACTGGTTTCGAAGGTAATCCCCGGTGTATTAATATACCCAGGGCACCAAAAAAAATGATGATAGCAGCCCCGGCGAGAAGTAGCGGCAAACTGCCGAACAGCAAGGCAACACCCAGCACAGCAACAGCTATCAAAAGAAAGGCGAGACAGAGGTCGGTTAGCCGCCGCACGTATTTGGTATTCCGGTAGGCGAGTGACTCAGCAGCTTCCACCAAACTATGATTAATAAGAAGCAACACGGGCAGGGCAAGAAGCGGCGCCAGGAAAGAACCAAGCGGCAAGGTAAACAGTAGGGTGATAGCGAAAAAGATAAAATATTCGCTCAGCAGGTTAACAACGACAGTAATCGGCCACCGCCACAGGTACAAATATCCAACAAGCAGCAATATGGGAACAAATGATAGCGCTAATGGTGAAAGGAGGGTAGCGATTGCTAAAACAATCGCCACATACACCTTTAAGAAGACTACCATGCCTCGACTATGGAGACTGATCATACTGCTAACTTAGGCACTGACACCTGTTCCAGAGCTCTGTTCATGATTATTCTGGGGGTAACATCATCCATCTCAGCCTCAGGTTTGACTCTTACCCGGTGTTCTACAGCAGGAAACACCAGGTGCTTAATGTCATCGGGAATTACGAAATCACGCCCATCTAACAAAGCAAGCACCCTGGAACACTTGTAGAGGGCAATGCTACTCCTGGTGCTTGGCCCGGACAGTACATCAGGGTCGGCTCGCAAACGTTCAACAATGGAGGTGATATAGTCAACAATGTCCGGTGAAACATGAACTCTCTTAGCTACTTCCTGCAATTCCCTGATTTCATCCAGGTCAGTTACGGCATGAATATCGGGTTCATCAATCTTATCAATGCTGGCGATTACTTGCTTTTCTTCCTCTTTAGAAGAATAGCCACTGAAGACCCGGAGCAGGAAGCGGTCTACCTGAACATCAGTCAGGGGGTAGGTGCCTTCTGCCCCGGCCTGAACCTGTGTGGCGATGACCATAAAAGGCTTCGCCAGAGGATAGGTTATCCTCTCAATAGTCACCTGGTTTTCCTGCATGGCTTCAAGAAGTGCCGACTGAGTTCGGGGAGTCGTCCGATTAAGCTCATCAGCCAGCACAATATTAGCAAAGATTGGTCCCTCAATGAGTCTGGGGTCAGCCGTTGGGGAATACATATAAAATCCGGTTATGTCGGCTGGCATCATATCCGGGGTGAACTGTATCCTCCTGAACTTCCCCCCGATTACTCCGGCAAAGCTGCTCGCCAGCTTCGTTTTAGCCGTGCCGGGGAAACCCTCTATCAGCACATGCCCCCCGGCGATAAGGGCAAGCATCAGAGCCTCTCTAGTTTCTTCCTTACCAATAATTACCCTAGAGAGTTCACTCCGAATCTTTTCATAAAGGTCAGCAACTTTGTTAGTATTGTTATTAGTCAATGTTTCCTCCCTTCTTGATTGTATACCGGGACACGACGACGAATATCAGGGCAGTAATACCCAGTAAGGCGTAAGGGCTTGATAACATCTCCCGGCCGCCAGTGACTCTTGTTTTAGAGACATCAAGAGGCATCTTGGTTAAATGCGAATTGTCAACCAGAACCTCCTCTTGTTCATCTCCACGACGGGTCAAATACCGGATGAAGCCGTAGTTATCATCCCGCCCCACCATACTATTTATCATAATACTGGGGTCGGCGACAAGAGCCAGTGTTCCCTGTCCCAGCCTAAGCTCAGCGGCAACGACAAATGGTCCCTTTAGCTCGCCTCCGTCCCAGGAGCCATTTTCGTTTGTGTCCAAAAAGCTCGCCGTGGATGACCAGGCGATTACCTTGGCCGGCTCAACATTAGTCAGGCTGGTAGCGTGGTTAAGCACGATAGTAGCTATGCCACTTTCTTTTAATTCAGAAGCGAAGTCTGTTATACGGGGCATTAACTGGTTCTTATAGTTAAAGAGCGGGTCGAGTAGCGGCTGATTGCTAAAACGAACGCCCACGCCGAGGTAAGCCAGCACGGTGTTCCCATAACCATAATCATCCATCAGTAACAAGGTACCACCATCAGCAAGGAACTGCTTTATTTTTAATAGCTCCGCATCAGTATAATCAAGATAGGGGATAGCCACCAGCACCGCCTGCTTCGGCAGGCTGGGAAGCTCATCCAGTGATTCAATATTATCGGCGCTGACATTATCGGAGAAGCTTCTTACTCCGTTCCACATTGTATTACTCGCCATAAAGTCCTGCACCGAAGGATAGAACCATACGGAGAGCAACGAGATAACCAATATCAGAGTAACCACCGCAAACAGGAGGCTAGATACCTTCACCCTTTAGTGCCTCCTGCAGATTCCTCTTCTACTCTAATAGATAGTTGTCGGCTGTTCTCCACATCTTGCTCAGTTGGTCTATATTGAGAATAAAGAAGTCTCTCAACCATCCTGGTAAGCTCAACGAAGTATTTAGCCCCCGGTCCGAGTACTCTACTATGCTCATCAGCAAACTCCCGCAATGTCTGCTGGGGTCGCAGCGAGACTCTGGCTATTCTCAGTAAGAATCTCACCACCAGGCGATACCAGTAGAAGATTCTATGGCGCGGTTCTCCATTATCCGACTCCCTCTCTGCCACCGAAGCCGACACCAAAACACTATCGCTAGATGCCGACACCGGTTCAGGTGGGGTTACGACCAGCCCCGGTCTCATTTTTCGCCCCGGCGATTCCCCCAACCTCCTTCTTAACCAGCCCGGTAGATAAATACCCAGGAAGACCAGAATAGCCAGAAAACCTCCGATATTAACTACATTCACCATTAGCAGTCGGCTGGTAGTGTTAAGCGGAGCATGCCAGGGTTCCTTAGGAACAACCTGTATTGTTAAATCCTGCCAGCCTATCATACCGAAACCCATCCCCACCCTGATTTTAGTGTCAAAGGAGCCATCTCCGGAACTGGTTAGCTCAACATTAGATTTATCCAGCTTCATCTTGATTAGTGCCCCACTCAGCGGGCCAATTTCAGAATACAACTTACCTTCCACTCCAACACTCCCCGGTATTAGTGCTATATCAGGTATAGTGAGGTTTAAGATTGGAGTTGCCCTAGTTACATTTAGAATCGAGCTGGCAGCTACCGGGGCATATCTCCCGTCAGCAGCCGCAGACACGGTGATAATATGCTTACCGACATCGGCTCCAGTGTCTATTTTAATTTCTTGGGTGAACACCTCTTGAGCAACAAACTCAGTGATAAAAGCATCCTCAAAATAGATTTCAGCTTTTCTCTGGATGAGTGGCGGGGACTGCCCGTAATCGAACCTTCCGGCTAGCGTAATTTCCCGTCCCGGGTAGGCTTTACCCGCAGTGGTAACCTCAAGCTTAGCCTCATAAAATAAGACCTTGAGCTTTACCACCGGGCTCAGAGATGCCAGGTAAAGCCCGATATCTTTATCACGGGGATAGCAGAGAGCCTGCACATCCAGATCAGGTAGATACCGGTAGGGAACTGGAAGCACACCCTGATAATGCCCGCCAGCATCCGTCGTGGCGGTGATATTCTGCGAGCCGCTGACAAGGAGAACAACCTCCCTCCCTGCCAGAGGTAGATTCTGAGCAGTCAGCACCCCATCAAAACGAACATCATCACCGACAAAGGCAACCGCAGGCTGTATCTCAAGAGTAAGACCTGTCGATTTCAACAACTCCTCCGGGGTAAGACCTGTCGATTTCAACAACTCCTCCGGGGTAAGACCTGTCGATTTCAACAACTCCTCGTAGAGGGCAAGCATCTCCCTTATTCGGTTAATCCGCACCACCACCTCGTCATAAGAACGCCTGAGGTCACTGCGGGCCGGAGCCGAAGCCACTTTCAACTCTTCACCGGTGGTTTCAATAGCCTGCTCAATCTGATACAGCTCTTCATATGCCTGGGATAAGTTGTCAGAGATTTGACCGGCTAGCTCCGTAGCCTCATCCAGACGGAACTGACCCACCAGCCCTCTCAGCTTACCTAGGCCATCATCAATCTGAACCACGAGATAAGATATGTTGGTGCTGGCGGTCGCAAAATCATTTGCCGACTCTTCCAGAGATTGCGGAATACTAGCAAAGGGCATCTTCGCCAGTCTGGCTTCAACTTCGGCTGGATTCTTACCCAGGACAAAATCCAGAGAATTGGAATAATAGCGGAGCAAAGCGATACCACTGAATACCACCTTAGCTGTGTCCGGGTCCTCGTGCGGCTCAGCCGCCAATACCGCCGAGCCAGTCACTGAGAAGATAAGCAAACAGACAAGAGCAACTGTTAGTCTTTTCCCAAGATTTTTATGTAGCATTATTTACCTGATAGAATTGCCATTACTTTGAGAACGACAATCACCATAAAGCCAGCCAACAATACGGCACTGATAGTACTAAGTGCCCTTCTCGCCCTGGGATTAAAATAAACATAGAGGAGCGTAATCACTAAATAGGTGATGATATTCACCGTAAAATAAAGTTCAAGGTCATTTTGCCCGGCGAAGGCTAGCGAGATATTTATCAGACAAGCAACGAGGACCAGAGAGATTAGATACTTATTGTATATCCTCAAGGTAACACCTCAAGTACAATCCTGCCTTTGCCCTGACGATAGCTTTCCTCTCTGATTCTAACCGGTTTTTGCAACGCTTCACTGGAGATGGCAGCGACTATTGAGGCAATGGGGCTACCCAGGCATCGGTAATACCAGATATCTTCGTACTGGAGCCGGGCACCACTAATCTCTACCTCCACATTAGCATCAACCAGATTCACCGTTACTGAGTGGGCGATATCTAATACCCCGGTCAGAATATAAGTCGCCGCCGCCTCAATTTCAGCGGCAGTTGGTCCCGGCTTAGTTTCTAACATGTCGATATTAATGCTTCCCGGTGTGGTAACAGCAATCGCCATATCATCGGGATTAACCCCGTATCTGACAATTAAACGCCCGGGAATCCTCCCCTTAACCTGCTGGATATCCCCATTCTCCACCAGCGGTATTAAAGCCTGCGGGTGACCGTCCCTCATCGTCGATGGCAGATAGACCGCCTTGCCGGTAAGCCCAAGCTCTTCCAGCAGGGAGGCCGTATTTTCCATACCGGTTCTGAGTATTAGCTGGCAGGCTTCGGGAGAAATATAGGGCCGGGTATTGGCCAGGGCAATACAGGTGAAACCGATAATGACTGATGACATCCCCACGGCAGTAAGCGGCACCGAGCCGAGAATAAAGTAGGCAATAGGGGCAAAGATAGCCCCCGCCACACAGAGTCCCAGACCCAACAATCGATAGGGATTGCTCGTAATATCCCCCCACTTTAAATAATCATCAAGGACACCGTCCCGAGACAACAGCGATGCCCACTGATGGAACTTTCTTTGTCACTATCTTATCCTTATGCGTGTTGGAGGTCAATTTGTGAGGTAGTATATCATCATGGAGAGAATAAAACTGAGAAGTGTTATAATGTCTAACATTCAACAATGAAGGTGGCAAAGTGAAAGGCAAACTCATTTTATTACCGATTCTAGCCGTCTTTCTGCTGGGAACGTTATCGTCCTGTCAGCCGGTAGCTACTAGCGGCAAGAAATCGATCGTGGTTACTTACTCCGTTCTGGGGTCTATCGTCAAAGACCTGGTTGGCGATAATGCCAATGTAACCGTCTCCATACCCAATGGACTAGACCCACATGAATGGGAGCCATCCGCTAAAGACATCGAAACGATAAACAAGGCTGACCTGGTTATCGAAAACGGGCTCGGGCTTGAAGGTGGCATGGAAAAGACCCTTGGAGTAGCCAGAAGTAACGGTGTCAAGTTCTTTACGGCTTCGGATTACATTACTGTTCGCCACGTTGGTACCGGAGAAGGAATTCTATCCGGCGACCCCGACCAGGCGGTAGGAGCGGCTGACCCGCATCTATGGCTCGACCCGCTATCTATGAAAAGTGTTGTCAGTGCCCTTGCCTCTGAGCTTAAAAAAGACTTCAATATTAATGTTACTGCTCAGGATCAGAACCTGGAAGGTCAGCTGGACTCTTTGAATAGCAAGATTACCGGTACTGTGGCAGTCATACCCCAGGCAAACCGCAAGCTAGTTACCGGCCACGAATCGATGGGGTATTTTGCCCAGCGCTACGGTTTCAAGCTGGTTGGCGTAATTATCCCCGGTCTTTCATCACAGGCCGGAGTATCGGCGGCAGACCTGGCTGTTCTGAAGAAGACTATTCAAGATAATCAGGTCAAGGCGATATTCACCGAGCTTGGCACATCGCCAGCAGTGGCTAAAGCAATCGGTGATGAAACCAGCGTACAGGTAGTGGAATTAACAACTCATACTTTACCTGGCGATGGCTCATACTTTACATTTATGAGAAACCTCGCTACAGTTATTACTAATGCGTTGAAGTAGAGGCAAGTATGGATGTACTGATAACACCGTTCTTAAGCAATAGCTTCATGCTTCAAGCCCTCATTGCCGGTGTTCTGGTCTCGATTGCCTGTGCCATTGCCGGCACCTTTGTTATCCTGCGTGGGCTGGCTTTCATCGGCGACGCACTCGCTCACGGGGTATTACCGGGCATTGCCGTAGCAATTCTAGCGGGCTTTCCGGGAATAATCGGAGCCGCTATCGGTGCCACATTTATGATTGGAGGCATCACCCTGATAACACAGCGGTCGCGGTTATCTTCAGATACTGCCATCGGATTGTTGTTTATCGGGATGTTATCGCTCGGTGTGGTAATTGTCTCACGTTCGAGTTCCTTCAGCGGCGACCTCACCCGGATACTCTTTGGTGAGATTCTGGGTATCAGCATCCAGTCCATCCTGATTCAACTCGTTGCCACAGCCGTAATTATAACGATAGCGATTGTTTGTGCCCGCCCATTCTTGTTACTTAGTTTTGACCCCGAGCAAGCCGAAGTAGCCGGTTTCTCGGTCCGTCTCTATCACAATATCATGCTCTTCATGATTGCAATTACAGTCGTTGTATCTTTCCAAACAGTCGGCACTCTACTTGTTTTTGGCTTGCTCATCGCACCAGCCGGCGCCGGGGCACTCCTTGCCCGACGCATCGAGGCAATGATAGCCTGGGCAATGCTCTTTGGAGGGCTATCGATGTATATCGGTTTGCTGATTAGTTATCACTTCAACCTGGCCGCAGGGGCAGCGATAATACTGGTAGCTATAGTAATCTTTTTTCTCGTCTTCATTTTACAGAACATAAGAAATCGTCGTATTACTCTTCATCAGGAGGTGAAACATGGATAATCGGGAAAAGATTGCCACTTTATTAACAGGAGTAACCGGCGTTCCCGTGCCGACCGCTAATGACACTATCTATATCAAGGCAGAGCATCTCAATGTTGGTTATGCTAACGAAGTCGTCGTAGCCGATATTAGCTTTGAGTTGGGACCAGGAAAAGCTCTTGCTCTCATTGGCACCAATGGTTCGGGCAAGTCAACTCTCCTCAAAACAATTGTAGGACTGCTACCACCGATGGAGGGTCAGCTATTGGTATTCGGAATGCCTCCCGGCAACAATCATACAAGAATAGCCTACCTTGGACAGTTTCACCACGCCGGGTTCGTCCTGCCGCTTCGAGCCATCGATGTCGTTCGCATGGGCCGGTTTCCTTTACACGGTCTGTGGAAACGAATGAGCCGGGAGGATGATGAAATTGTGTTATCGGCTATGCACACCATGGGTATCGAAAAGCTGGCTGACTCACCGCTACTGTCTCTTTCCGGCGGCCAGCAGCAGCGGACTTATCTTGCCCAGGTGCTGGCTCATCAGGCAGACTTGCTGGTGCTGGACGAGCCCACTTCAGGCCTCGATGCTGGTGGCAGAGAACTTTATCTGCATGCCATTAACGATGAGCTGTGCCGCGGGGCTTCCGTCATTATGGCTACCCATGATATCAAGGAAGAAGCAGCTCTGTGCCACCAAGTAATGTTACTAGCTCGCCGGGTGGTAGCCATCGGAGCCCCGAATGAGGTGTTAACTCCAGATGCTTTATTACAAACCTTTGGCATTGTGATTGGCGGTGAGCAGAAGCTTCAGGTGCTGGAGTGCCTTCATGGTCATGATAACTTGAAAGGATTTGAGCCAAAGAAAGAGGCTCACTAATCTATAATCCATTGTTGGTGGAGTCTTGTATCAGGTGAACCAATAATTTCTAGCACACTGAGACCCTTCGCTAGGCTCAGGGTGACATGAATGAACTTACTTTTAATACAAAGCCACTTGGTGGGGAAGGGGGGACTCGAACCCCCACGCCTTGCGGCACATGGTCCTAAGCCATGCCCGTCTGCCAGTTCCGGCACTCCCCCAGGACTTAACAAGCCGTTCGCCTGGCTCAGATTTATGAGGCTTCACGTGGAAGCTGAACCCGGGGCTTGAGCACAATTTCCCTTTGGCTGTAAGTTTATCTGGGTGATTAGTGAAAAGTCAAGATTCACACCCTTCAATTAACCAAGAGGCTGGAGGGCTTAAACCCTCCAGCCTCAATTCTAATGGTTATCTTTCCGGTAGACTATTTCTCTCTAGCGTCCGGACAGCGACTTCTTTAGCTCCTGGTCAACCCAGATATACTTAATGGCCGCCACTGATTTGAAGACGCCTACTGATGACTCACCATGGTAGTTTTTCAGCCAGGGCTGCCAGAAATTGTAGGCCCAAGCCACTGGCCAATAGACATAATAGGCTTTGGGGATAGCATAGAGGTTCATCTCCTTCATGATGACCTTCTTCTTCTCCCAATCAGTGTAAGCCGCTGCCATCTTATAATAGTAATCGTCCATCACCGGGTCGCTTATGATACTCAGGTTCCAAGTGGCCCCCGATAGCGTGGAATACTGGACATGGGGGTTATATGACGAGCGCCCGAAGAGAATCATCTCGTCGTAGGTATGCTTTATCCACATATTACCGTAAATTGCCGGGTCGAGCGGTGCCAGCGTCAGGTCAACCCCAACCTTTGTCCAGTAGTTTTTAATTATCGCAGTAACGTCAGCATACTCGGGGACATTAGTCGGGTAAAAGACAGTGGCTTTGAAACCATTGGGGTAGCCCGCCTCGGTCAGTAACTGCTTGGCTTTGTCCGGGTGATACTCAAACAGCTCACGGCTCTCCGCAGGGAGCTGGTCAAGCGGGGTATAGACCCCCTTATAGATACCATCATCGGGGATTATCTTATAGCTGAGGGTAGAACCCTCTCCACTGAACAGGGTCTGGAGCATCTCCGGGTTATTCACGGCCAGATTCAGAGCTCGCCTCACCTTGAGGGCATTGGCATCGGCAACACTCGGGTTCGCTGGCACATTAGGCACGTCCCCCGACCAGGGTTTGCCCGGCTTGTCCTGCCTCATCGCCCAGCACTTATAACCACCCCAGTATTGGACATACTTGATGTTGGGCGAGGTGCTCTTGACCTGTTTGGCATCCAGCGGTGTCCAGTACCAGTCAACATCAGTCTTCCCGGTGCGCAGTGCCGCCATTCGGGTCGCCAAATCAGGGATGATGAGCATCTTGAGGCTATCAATATAGGGGAGCTGGTCGCCCTTGCCCAGACCAACCGGATTCGTTCCATAGTAGTTGGGATTCCGCTCCCAGAGGACGGAGCTCATCGGGACAAAATCCTTGAGTATAAAGGGCCCGGTGCCAACACTATTCTCCCACCTCTGAAAGTCACCGTATTTCGCCGCCACCTCGGGTGGCTCCATGGCGATACAGGCCCCGGTATACTCCCAGGTCATGCCCAGGAAGCCCTTGGGCGTGGTCACCTTGACCGTGTATTTATCGGTGGCAACGACATCCAGAGGTCGGGCTACCCCGGCCGTCTGATATAGCTCTGTCTTGGGGTCCCAGAGGATGCGCTTCTCGTTAAAGACAACATCATCAGCGGTGAACTCGCGCCCACCAACCAGGCGGCTGGCCGCGTTATTCGGGTCAAGTGACCAGTGCACCCCTTTACGAATATGGAAAATGATGGTCGTGTCATTGGGGAACTCCCAGCTTTCCGCCAGCTGGCCCACCGAATTGCTCGGGGACACCAGATTACCGGAGCTTAACCAGTCAAAGGCATTGGTGCCCGCCGGACCCTGGGCCCAATCGCCCTGGAGCAGGTTCTCATTCGTCTCTCCCATAACACGACTTAGCACCCAGTTTGCCTGGATTGTCTCGTCCCAGTTCAAAGGATTAGTATTGGTACCATAAATTATTTGCCCGCCATATCTGGGTTTTTCGGTTTCAGCGGCTACCGCTTTAGTTGTTCCCCCCGCCGCTGGGGCAAAGGTCGACGATGGAGGTGCCGCTGGTGCCGCTGGTGCCGCTGGCGCCGCCGGTGTCACCTCTTTTGTCGCCGGGGCTTCAGCCTTAGCACAGGATGTTGCTAGCAACGCCAGCACCATCAGGCAGCTAACCACCAACCAGACTACTCTCTGTTTCATTATCCCTTGTCCCCCTCTCTATATTTCACTATTATTGCCTCCTTTTTTATTCACCTTTTTATAGCACTTGTTTATAACATTACAGAGATTAATTTGTCAAGTCTTTTCGCCCACGAGTTTTTCGCTCTCAGTTTTCTCCGGTTCCTGCTGACTATTTTTATATCCTAGTCATACCAGCCGAAATCGTTGAGAGCTCGGGTCATTGCCTTTACATTCTCGACACTGGCTCGGGGTGGTATCCCACAGGCTTGAGCAAAAATAAAGCCGTTAGATAAGCTTTTACCCTGTTCAATTACTTTTCTTGACGCCTCATAGATTTCGTCCGGAGTACCACACTGGACAATCGTCGCATCCAGGTTGCCTCGGATGATGTCATTGGGGAAGTACTTGGCCGCCGTTTCCAGGTCAATCTCGTTAGGAATGTAAACGATACCCGGGTCACCCATCGGCACCTGTTGCCAGTAGGGCAGATTCAGGTTATGGTCGCCACAAGTGTGCTGGCAAAGGTGTTTGAAGCCCATCGCTAACACCTTTTCATGAACTTCTTTCAGATAAGGTAAAGCAAACTTCTCAAACTGTTTCGGTGAGATTAGCTGATTCGAGGCCGCCGCATTTGCCCCCGTCGGCACTATCCGCTCAACACCAAAGTTGTCTTTAACATATTGAGCGGTCGCGATTTGATAGTCAGCCGCCAAACGGATTAAGCGGTGGGCCACTTCCGGCTTCTGGAGCATCCATTTACATAGCTTATCATAGCCGGCAATACCGGCGGCTTGATTCATCACACTGAGAGCCCCAAAAGTAACGAATGCTTTGTTGTCAAGCTTCTCCTTAATTACCCGCTTGGAGAGAGCCGTCATCTCAGGAGTGATGCATGCCTTGACGTCGGGTACTTCTAAAGCCATTACTTCCTCTGGAGTTTCTACGGCGAACTTAACCATAAAGGCATCCTGGGAATATTGACTGGTGGGCAATTTCCTTACCCCACCGAAGGCATCCCTGTCTTGCCTAGAAAGCAACGACAATGACGGAGCAAAGACCCAATCCAAATCTTGCGATGTCTTCTTTTCAGCTTCATACGCCCACTCTGGTTTTGTGTATTTATCAGCAATGGCCCCACCCATATAAATCATCGCAAAGTTCGGGACAATAAAGGGCCAGTGAGGCACCCGGTCGGGCCTCTCTCTCCTGAACAATGCCTCAATCCTCTCTTTATTGGTCATCGTTGCTTTTCTTGTCTTTACCTTCATCAATAATAATCTCCTTCTATATATTTATATTTATTTTATCGCCTAATCATACCAGCCAAAATCATTAAGTGCCCGCGTTATTGCCATCATGTTCTCAACCGGGGCCAGGGGCGGTAGCTCACAGGCAGGAATGAGGATAAAGCCATTAGGTAAGCTCTTACCCTTCTCAATGACCTTTTTTGCCTCCTGGTAGACTTCCTCGGGGGTACCGCACTGAATAACCGTAGTATCCAAATTACCCCCGATAATGTCGTTGGGGAAATACTTGGCCGCCGTTCCCAGGTCAATCTCGTTACCAACATGAAAAACACCTGGGTCACCTAGAGGCACCTGCTGCCAATAAGGCAGGTTCAGATTCTGCTCCCCACAGGGGTGGGTACGAAGATGCTTAAAGCCCATTGCCAATACCTTTTGATGAACCTCTTTCAGATAGGGTAAGCAAAACTGCTCAAAATGCTTCGGGGAGATCAGCTGATTAGAGGCAAAAGCATTAGCTCCTGTAGGCATTGCCCTATCCACACCGAAGGTGTCCTTGACGAATTGAGCGGTCTCAATTAAATAGTCGCTAGCCAAACGGAGCAAACGACGGGCGACTTCCGGTTCCTTAATCATCCACTTGCACAGCCTTTCCGCCCCAGCGATACCACCAGCCATATTCACCACACTAAGAGCATTAACACTCATGTTAAAATACTTGTTGTCATCCTTGTCCTGGCGTACCCGCTTGTGAAAAGCAATTATCTCAGGAGTGAATTGGTCTCTAACATCAGGCACCTTCAGCGCCATCACCTCCTCAGGGGTTGTTGCCGCGTGTCTGACAACAAACACGGCCTGGGAGTATTGACTGGTAGGCAGCTTGATTTCACCACCGAACGTCCCATTATACCCCCCCCTACCGCCAGGACGAACGGCATTTGGAGTAAAGACCCAGTCAAAATCTCTGCTGGCTTTCTTCTCAGCTTGATACACCCATTCTGAGGTATAAGTACCAGCAAATAAGTCAGGAATGTTTCCCCCGCTATAAAGCACAGCAAAGCTCCTACCACCAGCCTGGAAAGGCACCCGGTCGGGTCTCTCTCTGCGGAGCAATGCCTCCATCCTCTCTTTATTGGTCATCGTTGCTTTTCTTGTCTTTACCTTCATATATAGTAGCCTCCTTTTAGTTTCCTAATTCTTATCTCAATTACACCAGTTCTATCCTAGTCATACCAGCCGAAGTCATTGAGGGCCCGCGTTATCGCCCTCATGTTCTCAACACTGGCATAGGGCGGCATCGTGCAGGCTTGACGCAGGATAAAGCCATTGGGCAAGCTCTTGCCTTGTTCAATTACCTTCCTGGCCGCCTGATAGACTTCCTCCGGGGTACCAATCTGGATAACCGTGGTATCCAAGTTACCTTCAATAATGTCGTTGGGAAAATACTGAGCCGCCGTTCCCAGGTCAATCTCGTTACCAACATAAAAAATACCCGGGTCACCCAGCGGAATCTGTTGATAATAGGGCAGGTTAAGATTCTGCTCACCACAGGGGTGGGTACGCAGGTGCTTAAAACCCATCGCCAGCACCTTTTGGTGAACCTCTTTCAGATAGGGCAGGGCAAACTGCTCAAAGTGCTTCGGTGAGATTAGTTGATTGGATGCCGCTGCGTTCGCCCCGGTAGCTATCACCCGCTCAACACCGAAGGTGTCCTTAATATATTGAGCGATCGCAATCTGATTGTCAGCCGCCAAACGAATCAAGCGGTGGGCAACTTCCGGCTTCTGAATCATCCATTTGCACAGCTTGTCATAGCCAGCGATGCCGGCAGCGGTATTCATCACACTAAGGCAACCAACACTGAAAAACGGCCGGTTATCGCCCTCCTTCTGGCGGACCTTTCGGTAGAAATCAATCATCTTCGGAGTATAGTGGGCTCTAACATCGGGTAGCTTCAGTGCCATCACCTCCTCGACGGTTTCGGCGGCGAACTTAACAACATATTCTGCCTGAGAATATTTATTGGTGGGCAAGGCAGCTTCACCACCGAAAACAGCTCGGTTGCTACTGGCTCTCAAAGTTGGCATAAAGACCCAATCAAAATCCTGACAGGCTTTCTTCTCGGCTTGATACATCTTCTCCAATGGCCAGGTGTACTGGTCGGCAATCGAACCACCGCTATAAACCGAAACAAAGCCCCCACCACCCGGTGAGAAAGGCACCCTGTCGGGCCTCTCTCTCCTGAATAATGCCTCCATCCTCTCTGTATTGGTCATCGTCGCTTTTCTTGTCTTTACTTTCATCGGAATCACCTCCTCCCTACTATGTGTACTAATTTAGCCTAATCATACCAGCCGAAGTCGTTGAGAGCTCGGGTGATTGCCCTCATGTTCTCCGCAGGAGACAGGGGCGGCAGCTCACAAGCAGGACGGAGAATAAAGCCATTAGCTAAACTCTTGCCCTGTTCAATTACCTTCTTTGCCTCCTTATAGACCTCATCCGGAGTACCTTCCTGGATAACCGTCGTATCCAGATTACCTTCGATAATGTCGTTGGGAAAATACTGAGCCGCCGTTTCCAGGTCAATCTCGTTACCAACGTAAAATATACCCGGGTTACCCATCGGCACCTGCTGCCAATAAGGCAGGTTAAGATTCTGCTCACCAC
>JACQOL010000107.1 GCA_016202555.1 Chloroflexota bacterium
AAATAACAACCCGTGCCAATTTTATCGACCCTATCCCCCTTTGCGAAAGGTAACTATCCCTTAAAAGGAGGTAAATGAAGATTTGAAAATGAGTGCTCGCTTGTGGGATAATTGGTTAAGAGTAACTTATACCCTCATGTTGACACAGTAATGTATAATGGTAGACGCTGGCAACAGAATAATTAGAGGTAATAAAATGGACGAGCGAGCAGTTAGTAAGGATGATAGGGCGATTCCCGACGTGTATTGTGATGGGGTGGGAATACAAGTAACGCCCTTTGGGCTGATGCTCAATCTCACTCAGGCACCCCCTACTCCTGGAACTCAGCAACCGAAGAGTGTAGTGTATGTGAGGATGAGTTTGGAACATGCGAAAGTCTTGGCAATAATGTTGCGCAAGGCTATTAAACAACATGAGGAGCAACAAGGCGGCGCTATAGTATTACATCCAGTGATATACACGCAAATGGGAATCAGCAGGCAAGAAGATTGGTAAACGGAGGCAGAAAATGGCTAGCAATAAAACAAAGGTGATTACTTCTACCGTAGAGATGGGGAGAACAACCGTTTCGATTGAGATACCACGTATTCCCGTGGCATTTACCAGAACTGACTTTTTCGATGTTCCCAAGAAGGCAAGTAAGAAGAGCAGTATTCCTATTGGCGAAAACGTCAGGAATGCTATTGAATCTATCAAAGGCACCAAGGTAAGCCAATGGCGAGAGATTGAGATAGACGGGAAAGATGATAGCTGTAACTCTTAGTCTTTTTTAGAGTAACCTATTTTATCGTATCGGGAGCCGCTCTTTTCGTCTTATTGTCTCAGAAGTTTCCCGATGACTACAACAAGTGGGCATTTGGCATGGTTAGTCTTGTAGTCGGTTACTGGCTTCACTAAGAACGAGCTACCTTAAAGGGCATCATCTTGTCGGTTAGACAATGATGCCCCTTCTAAAGCGAGGTTACTTCTTACCGTTCTTTTCCACCTTAACGGCGCAGACTTTAAACTCAGGTATTTTAGACACCGGGTCAAGGGCGGGATTAGTCAGCACATTGGTCGGGCTTTCGGCAAAGTGGATGTCCATCGTAATAACCCCTGCCGGTGAAGCCTCAGTTACCATGGCTTTAGCCACCACTTCTCCCCGACGTGAGCTAACCTTAACCATATCGCCATCAGACACGCCTAAAGTCTGGGCATCACCCGGGTTTATCTCCACCAGTTCCTCACCACGGATGGTATTAAGCCCCTTCACCTTACGGGTCATCGTCCCGGTATGGTAGTGAAACAGGCTGCGTTCGGTGGTCAGCACCAGAGGATAGTTAGCATCGGGCAGTTCCATCGGCGGCTTATACTCCAGGGGGGTAAAGCGTCCCTTCCCCCGGGTGAAGGTTTGGGTATGCAGGATGGGTGTTCCCGGGTGCTCCTTAGTCGGGCAGGGCCACTGCAAGCCACCGGCTTCTAATCGCTGATAATCAATACCTCCGAAGCTGGGAGTGAGGCAGGCAATCTCATCCATAATTTGAGATGGATGCTCAAAGTCAAAACCCTTAGCCCCCATCTTTTGAGCAATCTGACAGGTAATGAGCCAATCAGGCCGTGAGCTACCTACCGGCTCAATCGCCTGCCTTACCCGCTGCACTCGGCGCTCAGTATTGCAAAAGGTGCCATCTTTCTCGGCAAAGCTAGTTGCCGGCAGGACAACATCAGCCAGCTGGGCAGTTTCTGTGAGAAAAATATCCTGAACAACCAGGAATTCCAGCTTTTCCAGAGACTCGCGGACATGGTTAGCATCAGGGTCACTCAATACCGAATTCTCCCCGATAATATAGATTGCCTTGATTTGCCCCTTGTGGGCGGCCCCGAAAATCTCGGTCAGCGTCAACCCCGGCGATGGGTCCAGACTAACTCCCCAGTTGGTCTCAAATTTCTGCCTGATGGCAGGGTCGGCGACTGACTGGTAACCGGGATAGACATTGGGCAAAGCGCCCATATCACAGCTACCCTGCACATTGTTCTGACCCCGCAGGGGGTTAACCCCGGTGGAAGGCTTACCGATATTACCGGTGAGCAGGGCAAGGTTGGCGATAGCCAGGACATTATCAGTGCCGTGTGAGCTCTGGGTAAGTCCCATTCCGTAAATAATGGTCGCCGGTTTGTTGGTAGCATACATACGGGCGGCTGCGGCGATTTGCTCGCCGGGCACGCCGGTAATCTCCGCCGCAGAGTCAAGGTCAAAGTTCTTGAGCGACTCCTTAAAAGCATCAAAGTTTTCACAGCGCTGCTCAATAAAGGCCGAGTCAAGCAGCCCCTCGTCCACGATTACCCGCATCATCCCCATCAGCAGGACAACATCGGTACCAGGGTGCTGCCTCAGCCACAGGTCAGCCAAGCGAACCATGCCAATCTCACGAGGGTTAGCGACAATAAGTTTGCCCCCTTTAGATGTGGCTCTCTTTAACTCCAGTCCGATTACCGGATGGGTGGAGGTAGTATTACTGCCAATCGCCAAAATGCAGGCGGCATCACCGATGTCATGGCTCGGGTTAGTCATGGCGCCGCTGCCTAAAGCCATTGCCAGACCGGCAACACTGGGGGCATGGCAGAGACGGGCGCAGTGGTCAATGTTGTTGGTACCTAATACCGCCCGACTAAATTTCTGGGCAACATAGTTATCCTCATTCGTGTTCTTAGCTGAAGAGATTACGGCGACCTCCTCTTTCTGGTAACCGGCCAGCTTGCTGGCAACTATAGCCAGAGCCTCATCCCAGGTGGTCTCAACAAACTTCCCCTCCCGCTTTACCAGAGGGGCAGTCAGCCGCTCAGGGTTATGGACAAATTCCTGAATACCAAAGCGTCCCTTAACACAGGCTTGCCCCCGGTTTACCTGGTTTTCTACCTGGGGCAGGACTTCAATTATCTTGCCCGCTTTGAGCTGTAACTTCAGCTGGCAGCCAACTCCACAGTAAGGACAGGTGGTAAGTACCTCACGCTCCGCCAGACCCAGCCATTTCCGGCTCCGTTCGA
>JACQOL010000113.1 GCA_016202555.1 Chloroflexota bacterium
CAGATAAGATAACTGCTGCTAAAAAGGCGCAGGAGGGGGAATGCAATCAAGTAAAACCTACCGCCAGGTGCCAAATTTCAACCTCATCCCGTTGGAATTACAGAAGCCGACCATTTCTGAGCGACGGCGTTGGTTTTACCTTTTATTTGTCATTGTGCTACTCGCCGAAGTTTTTTTTATCCAGAACCTATATCGGGAAAAGTCAGTCTTTGAGGCAGCTACTGTCTCTATTCAGCAGCAGATACCGCAGCTAGAAGAGAAGCTAAACCTGGTGAGTGAGACCGGGAAGCTAGTAGCGGAGCGCCAGGCTTTAGAAAATGACTGGAGAGGGCTGCTAACTAAACAAATCGATTGGCCACAGGTTTTAGAGGCTCTTTTGCAATACAAGCCCGGAGGAGTAGCAATCTCCTCGGTAACGCTGGAGGAAGGGCGGCTGAATGTTAAGGGTACCTCTTCAGATTACACAGGGCTGGTTGAGTATCGTCGTCTACTTCTGGATTCCCCGACCATCTCCCACATCGTCTCCCTGCAGTCGACGAAGAGTGAATCAGTCATCTCTTTTTCGATGGTTATTGAGTTAAAAATAGGGTGGAGTAATGGCTAAGTTGCGCCGGCTTCCCTGGGTAGACATTGCTCTGGTTGTAATACTGGTGCTAGGTGGCATCATTACCTTTTCGGCTTCGCAGGCAAAGTCGAACTCGGAACAAGTGCAGATAGGGCTGGAAACTCGCCGCCGAGCCGTTGAATTAGACCTTGGTGAGGCCAGGAAAGGGGCTACTCTGGAAAGTCTCAGCCAGAGTCTGGAGCAGGCTCGCTCGGCTCTGGCTAAAAATACCCTCCCTGCTGAAGCTGACGCCTTGGCTGTTACCGCTCAGATTCTACAATATGCTAAGGAAAATAATATTACTATCACCAGGTGGGACTCTAGCTATACCTCTATTGCTCTACAAGGCAGGACCTATTCTGCCATAAGCCACAATCTTAATGTGGAAGGTAAGGCAGATAACCTAATCAGTTTTAGTGAAGCGCTGGCCCATGCTTCCATAGCCCCGGTAGTGCAGGATATAAAAATTAGTGGGATTGAGGGGGAAAGCGACCGGTTTCATATCGACCTGGAGCTACTCGTTTACTACCGCTAGAACTGGGATTATTGTTTTTCTAAGGGGGTAAGTAACAGGTAATATGGTAGACATGTTTCGGGGGCTAATGACCAAGAATTTTCTCTCCATATCTATCGAGGGTATGAGTCTCAAACTTCTGGCTGGCCAGAGAGCGAAAGTGTCAGCCTGGGTAATTATTCCCTTTAACCCCAGATTCCTGAAGGGAGGATTTATCGCTAACCAGCAGGGGTTAGCCAATGTAATTAAAACAGCATTGAGCAAGGATGAGTTCAACGGGCGGCGCCGGGTCTTTGCTTCACTGCCTGCCTTTCACTCGACCAGTCGGATTCTGGAGGTTCCCGACCTGCGGCAGGTTCGACCCGAGGTTGTCATACCACAACAAGCCAAAAGAGATATGGGATATTCCGCCGAGAATAGCCTTTTGTTCTGGGAATGGCTAAACCGTAGCGGGGGGCGGCAGCGTTTCTTCGTCGCTTCGGTACCGAAAGAGCCGGTTATCACTCTCATTGAGACGCTTAAGTTAGCCGGGCTCCGACCCGATAGAATTGATACCACTGTTTTTGCCCTGAGCCGAGCCGTTAATGAACGGCAGGCTATTATTGTTGCTCTGGAAGCTAACAGTATTGATACTATCATCATTATAGATAGCATTCCGGTGTCCACGCGGAGCTCATTTCTGGGAGAGGGAGTTCAGAATATAGATTCCCTACCCACGCTGGTTACGGACGCCCTGGAAAATATCATAACCTTCCATAATGAGAGTAACCCGGCTAATCCGTTGCCTCCGGATATACCCATCTACCTTCTTGGCTCCGGGGTTCTGCTTAACCCTAATATTGTCTCGGCGGTTGAGAATACTTTAGGACGTTCGGTAGCTGAGTTTAAACCACCGATTCTTTACCCTGAAGGTTTGCCTAAGGCTGAACTGGCGGTCAGCATTGGGCTGGTGCTTAAAGAGTTATAATAATGTGGGCTGCTGTCTTCGTTTTTGTTTTGGGTATTTGTGTAGGTAGTTTTCTTAATGTCACCATTGACCGTCTGCCGCGAGGTAAATCTCTGCTCTACCCGCCCTCACATTGCGATACCTGTGGCAATAAACTCAGACCACTAGACCTTATCCCTCTAGTTAGCTATATCTGGGTTAAGGGAAAGTGTCGTTACTGCGGGGCGAGCATCCCCCGGCGAATTCTAGTGGTAGAGCTAGTAACCGGCCTTCTTTTCGTTCTTATCTTTTTTAGCTATGGTCTCGGCATCGAGTTTCTGGTGCTGGCATTTTACTCTTGTATCTTCCTTGTCCTGGCAGTTATTGATTTGGAGCATGGTCTGGTCCTTAATGATATTGTTTATCCGGCGATTGGTATCAGCCTTATTATTTCCCCATTCTGGTCGAGTCTTGGTTTCCCCAGAACGCTCCTGGGAAACTACACGATGCAAGATACCCTGCTGAGCTCGCTTAGCGGTGGTGCGATTTTTGGTGTTCTTTTGTTCCTTGTTGTCTTAGTTTCCCGGGGTGGTATGGGCTGGGGGGATGTGAAGATGGCGGGACTGGTAGGACTGGTAACCGGCTTCCCTTTGGTACTCTTTGCTATCGAGATTGCCTTCATCAGTGGTGGACTTACTGCCGTTTTCTTACTCCTGCTGCGGCGGAAAGGACGTAAAGAAACCATACCCTTTGCCCCTTTCCTCTCTCTAGGTGCCTTCATTACCCTCCTCTGGGGAGGAGATATTATTGCCTGGTATTTCTAGCGATGAGTATTAAACTACCAATAGTTAGCCTAAGGAATAGGAAACTCAGGTCTTAATTGACATAAGCCAATCTTTTCGTTAATCTGGTGATAAAAGAAATGAAAGAATATTTGTTGCTACCTTCTCGCAAGTCATCTTATGAGAGGGGAATCTATTTCTTTCTGACCGTCTTCCGCTTTTTCAGCTTCGCGCTGGCGGTTGCTCTTATCTTCACCATCCCCCAACAACCTTCCACCAACTGGCAGATGCTGCTCATTATCAGTTTAGTCGGCTTTTACACTATTATGAAGTTTATTTTCCGTTTTCGTCTTTGGCAGCGAGACTATGTCACCTATATCATATTGGTTGGAGACCTGGCGGTTTGCCTGGCTCTCGTTCTGCTCACCGGTGGCGCTGATAGCCCTTTTCTCCTTTATTCGTTGCTACCCGTTATCACGGCGGCTCTCTTCTTTGAGCCAAGGTTAGCTCTCATTATTGCCGCTTTGACCTCCTTAAACCTTGTCCTGGCACATACCGTCCTGGCTATTATTAGCTCCAGTTTTGTTCCCATTTTGCAAGGTAACTACCTTACCATTGTCCTGCTCTATGTCGTCTTCTGCTTTATTATCGCCACTCTAACCTATCTCACTAATTTGAATGTCTATCGTCATATTCAGGGCGAGGCGATAGTTGAGGAACGAAGGCGTCTGAGGCGGGAAATACACGATGGTATTGCCCAGGTGATGGGATACCTCAGGACAAAAACGAACCTGATTAAGGATTCATTACCATCTGCGGAGGAGAAATTAGTTGCCGAGGTGGAGGAAATTCACCAGGTGATGACCGAGTCTTATGATGATATTCGGGAGGCTCTTGATTATCTGGACACTGAGGCTGAGTCTATATCTCTGATTGATGCCCTGTCCAGTCATACTGAGCAATTGGGAAAGAGAACCGATATCAAAACGGAATTTAGCTCACCCCCGGGATTACCAGACCTCCATCCCGTAGCTCAACTTCAGCTCCTGCGTATTGCTCAGGAAGCACTAAACAATGTCAGAAAGCATGCCTCAGCTACCCAGGTATGGGTTAAATTGGAAGACACGCCGCAGGGTGTAGTATTGATGATTAAGGATAACGGACGGGGCTTTTCTCCTTCAGAGCAAAAAGGCACCGGGCTCAGAATAATAGAGGAAAGGGCATCCAGCATTAACGGCGTTCTCGCTGTAAACTCTTCTCCCGGAGATGGGACCGAGCTTACGGTAAGAGTGCCAAGGAGATAAGGTATGGAATCCATCACTTTTCTGGTGGTTGATGACCATTCCCTCTTTCGCCGTGGCGTGGTGGCTGTGCTCAGCTCCCAGCCTAATATGAAGGTAGTGGCTGAGGCGGCTAATGGGCAGGAGGCGGTTGCCGCTGTCAAGGAGTTCCGTCCGGATATTGTGCTGATGGACCTCTCGATGCCGGAGATGGGTGGTGTGGAAGCCACCCGTCTCTCGCTTAAGGAGATGCCCGAGACCAATATTCTGATACTCACCATCTCCGACAAAGATGAAGACCTTTTTAATGCTATTAAAGCCGGGGCTAAAGGGTATCTCTTGAAAGACACTAATCCGGCCGAGCTGGTAGAGGCGGTAACCGGTGTCGCTCAGGGTGAGGTCATCATCTCCCCACTTATGGCACCCAAACTTCTTTCCGAGATAGGCATAGCTCCGGAACCGACCGAAAAAGAGACCTCACTTTTAAGTGTTAGGGAAACGGAAATCCTGGAGCTTATTACCGAGGGGCTGACCGATAGAGAGATTGCCGAGAGGCTTTTTATCTCGCTGAATACGGCGAAAACACACTTGAAGAATATCCTGGCTAAGCTTCACCTCAAGAGCCGCACCCAGGCGGCTGTCTATGAAACTAAGACCAGAACCACTCCGGGCAGTGATTTACCTTAGCTCCCTGCGTTATAACTTTTTATCAATTTTGTTTTGAGAGAAGAGGTTTGTATCAGATGTCATTCTGGAGAACATAAGTGACGAAGAATCTCAGGGTTGGGTTGGCGGTGAACCACTACTTCCCATTGCCCTGAGACCCTTCGCTAAGCTCAGGGTGACATAGATGAACTCGCTTTTGATACGAAGCTAGTATAAGAGGTGAGCAGATAAAGTGAAACCGGGGGGATTTAAGAGAAGCGAGCAGGGTTTTACCCTGATAGAGATTGTTGTTGTGCTGGCCGTGCTGGCAACACTGGCGGCGATTGCTATTCCCAGTGTTACCGGCTACATAGGACAGGGTAGGGTGAGAGCCTGGGAAGGCGACCAGCGCACCCTGACACTAGCGGTAAATGGCTGGCGAGGTGATGTCAAAAAGCACCCGGGTAACCCGTGGCCTACCATTGGGGCTAAAAGCACCAGCGATAATATCAGTGGCACCATTGGTGACCCGGTGGACGGTAATAGTGATGGTGATTTTATGGATGCCAGCGACAACAACACCTTTATTGATATTAAAGCGCTGGCTGATGAGGGCTACCTGACCAGTGAGGATGCCCTAAAGTCTGCCTTGGTGAATGCTAGCAAGCTGGGTACGACCAGTACCAATAACCCCAGTGGCAGCTATGCCTGGTATATTGATAGCAAAGGTAGAGTCCAATCGTGGTACCCGGCTGATGATACTCTGGGTACTCCAGGTGCCGTGGATATTGATGAGTCCGAAAAGGGCTTCCAGACCGATATCTACCCGTAAGCCTACAGGGTGATGGGCATCCCTCTATAGCACTTTAATGATGGTTTCCAATCTCTAAAATCACTCTTTAGAGGTATTGTCAGTCCCAGAGAAGGAGCTTACTATGTATAATTGTTGGAATGATAAAAATCTGAATTCCTAAATACAACAATAAGATAAGGAGTAAACGAAAATGAAACTGGGATTTAAGAGAGGACAAAATGGGTTCACGCTGGTCGAGCTGATGGTCGTGCTGGCTATCTTAGCAGTACTGGCCGGAATTGCTATCCCCAGTGTGACCGGAGTGACCACAATCAGCCGCCAGACCACCCAGCCGATGGATATTAATGAAGTCCAGACCGCTGCTGACCGCTTTAATGCTGACCACTCCGATGGCTCGCCTGCCTGGCCCACTAAGGCTTCGCTCGCTCTTGTAACTACGGCCTGGAGCGCCGGTAGTCTCCCCACCGCCGACCCCACTGGCTCGGGTACCTCCACCGATGTTTATGTTTTCACGCAAAACGCTACCGCCGGAATTGACTGGAGCTCTAATACTACCGTAAGTGGGGTGACCAAAGTTTTCTACTCTGATTACCTGAGGAGCAAACCGAGATATGCCGATACGACCATTACTGTAAATGCGGGTGCAACATCGGATAACTTCACGATTAGGAAGGGTAATAGTGATGTTTATATCCAACTTAAGAATACTACCAGTGGTAATCTTACTTTCTCCGTATGGGGTGTCGATAGGGATGGAGCTGTCTGGGTATTCAAGAATGCCGTCGACTATTAAGGCTTGTTTATGAACCTTCAACAATGTTATGATGATAATTTGACAACGTTAAGATGAGGAGTAAACGAAAATGAAACCGGGATTGAAAAGAGGCGAAAAGGGCTTTACCCTGATTGAGATTATCATCGTGCTGGCGGTGTTGGGCATACTGGCGGCGGTGGTCGTGCCTAATGTCAGTGGTTTCCTGGGACAGGGTAAGGAGAGGGGGTGGGGGACTGACCGGAATACCCTCCAGGCATCGGTGGATTCCTACCGCACCGACATTAGCAAGCGTAGCGGTAATAAGTGGCCCGTATCGGATAATACAACTCTAGGCGTCCCTACGGATAACACTACGAATGGCAGTTTCGCTGATGGGAACGATATCAAGGCAGGTATTATTGATATTAAGAAGCTTAGCGATGATAAGTATATAAGAGGGCAGGATGCTGTCAAATCGGCGATGATTCCCAGCCAGCTTAATGCCACCAACTCCGTGAGCGGTAGTTATGTCTGGTACATTAGCACCAACGGTACGGTGGAGTCGCTCTACTGGAATGGTACCGCCTGGGTAGGCGGCTTTCAGACTGATATCTATCCTTAGCATTACACACAGGGTCGGGTGACTAATTGAGAGAAGAAGAGCCTTTTCAGTAATGGGAGGGCTTTTTCTTTTGTAAATAGGGTCATTATTGACACACGATTTCTACTGCTTTATGATTTGACGTGTTGCCAGCCTATAGTCCTTTATCCTTCATTGCCACCCTGGCTGCGGGTATTTCTCTAAC
This sequence comes from Chloroflexota bacterium, assembly GCA_016202555.1. GTDB lineage: Bacteria > Chloroflexota > Dehalococcoidia > Dehalococcoidales > UBA2162 > JACQOL01. Next base: position 7,125 of record JACQOL010000113.1, read on the forward strand.
GGCGGTGCACTCTGTTGGACTCTTGGATTGGAAAAAGAACTCGGTTCCCTGAAGTCACAGGCTTTACGTTACTGGAAGTCGTTATTGTGTTGGCCTTGCTGGGTGTGATGGCGGTAGCCGCGACGCCCTCAGTGGGTGGTTTTCTAACTGCTGGTAAAAGCCGTGCTTTCGAGGCTGACAGGCGAACTCTCCAGGCTGCCGTGGATAATTGGCGGACGGATGTCGCTAATCGAGCGACGACCCCTTGGCCGACTGTCGGTGGCATCCAGGGTGCTTTGGCTGACGGCAGCAATGATGGTATTGACCGTGGGACCGAGTCGAGTGTTATTAAAATCACTTCGCTGTCTGACGCCGGTTATATTGTGCGTACGGACTCGGTTAAATCGTTCGCCTATTCCACATCACCGGCTAGTGGCACGGGGGCGACCAACTTACCGGTTGGCAGCTATGTCTGGTATGTTGATACTAAGGGTCTCGTCCAGGGACGCTATTGGGCTGACTCGGCAACTAACCCCGGCCGTATTGATGCTAGCGAGTTGGCCGTCTCCGATGGATTTGTCTCCGACACTTACCCATAGCTATCCTTATGGTATAATGTAGCGACGGCAATATGGCGATGACGACAGCGAATGACGCTCACCGATGGTTTAGCCAGAGCCGAGGATTCACACTCCTCGAAGTTGTCGTCGTGCTGGCAGTCGCCTCTGTATTAGTCCCGGCCGTGTTCACGGCTATCTCAGCGACTGCCGAAGTGACCGATCATTCTTATGACCGTTCCATTCTCTTTGAGCTGGCTCAAAGCCAGTTTGAAGATGTGCAGCGACAAGCCTTTCAAACCAGCCCGGCGAGCTATTCTTTGCTTTCTATGCCTGCCGGCTACTCTGTTGTGGTTACGACAACACCTGCTGTTACCTATACTTATCCACCGCCAAGCTCGACGAACACCGCGGAAACGGTGCAAAATGTTACGGTTAATGTGACCGGCGTCAGCGGGAATTTTACCCTCAGCGGATATAAGGTGCGTTAGTATGCAGCGCGGACAGCGGGGGATGACCCTTATTGAGATTGTGATTGCCAGCGCCATTGTTGCCTTACTCTTGCCTGCATTACTCGGTGGGGTGTGGTTGATGGTGAAGGTGGTCGCCACGCGCGGTGGCCAACTGGCCGTCGAGAACCGGCAGCAATTAGCCCGCTATTGGATTACCCGGGACGCTAACTCGGCAGACAATTTCACTGCTGGTTCGGGGATAACCTATGGGATATTTTCCTGGAGCGACTACACCGGGGCTAGCCCGGCCGTAATCACCCTTACCCGGACTTCTCAAGCCGATTTTGAAGCCCCCGGCACCGTGCGGGTTAACCTGGATACCTCAACCATCCCCGGTGATATGTTCCTTATCAAGGGCACAACGCCGGCGGCATCGTTCACCACTAATGTTGGCCCCCCGGCGGCACTTGGTGCTGGAGGGCATGCCATCCGTCGTCCCAATGGCACCTTTCTGGTCATCAGGGGTGGTGGCACTACCACCACTTACATCTATGACCCGGTGGCAAATAGCTTTAGCACCGGGCCCTCCTTGACCGGCAGTGCCGGCGCCGGCAGCAACTCTTTCCAGCGCCCTGACGGTAAGTTCATTATTATTCGGGCCGGTGGCAGCAGCTCCACGGTCATTTATGACCCGGTGGCGAATACGATGACCGGCGGACCAAGTATGACGGCCTCTGCTGGTGCCGGTTCTTTCACTATCGTCAAATCGTCCGGCGTCTTCCTCATCTTACTTGGCAGCAACTCTACCGGCACCCAGATTTATACCGCATCATCGAATTCCTTCGCTGCTGGACCAACCACCTCAGCGAGAAATGATAATGGCGCCCACGCTATTGAGCGCCCCGACGGTAAGTTCCTGGTCTACCGGGGAAACGCCCAGACTACCACTTATATATACGACCCTGTCGCCAATAGCTTTGCCGCTGGTCCCTCCTCGGGCACGGCAGTTGGCGCTGGAGGCCATTCCTTGCAGCGCCCCGACGGTAAGTTTCTGACCATCGTCGGCAACAATGTCAACAACACCGTTATTTACGACCCGGTAGCTAACTCCTTCATTGCCGGACCGGCGGTTGCCTCCGGCGCCCAGGTGAACGCGGGCGCCCATTCCTTTGAGCGCGCCGACGGCAAATGGCTTATTATTAAAGCCGACGCCGCCACCAACACCGCTATTTATGACCCGGTGAACAACACTATGGCTGCCGGCCCCGCTACCATCAGTAATATCGCCGTCGGCACAACCACGATTCACCGTCCCAACGGCACTTACCTGGTCATTGGCGCCACGGGAGCCGCCGCCGGCTCTGCCTACAATGCCGGGTTCTACATCTCAGGTCAATATAACTCGGAGGACTTCCATCCCGCCAGTATCGATTACTGGACGACTATTGAATGGGACAAGACGGCGGACCAGGTTATAGTCGTCAAGGTCCGTACCGCAGCTACCCAGGTAGCTTTGCAGACCGCCACCTTCCGCATCATCAGTAGCAGCGGAGATTCCATTGGCGCCGGGGCCGGTGAGGTGTGGTTGGAAGTCCAGATTGAATACTCCCGGGCAATGCCCAGTTATCCTGATGCCCTGACCGAGGTCTGGCCCACCAGCGGTCAGACCTTCTATATCCGCTCGTTCTCTCAGCCGGACATCCAGGAGCTCCGCCTTAATTATAATACCATTCCCCTGTTAGTCCCCTACCAGGTGCGCTACTACTACGACTCAATCTCGCAGGCAGTGCTGCGAGAGGAGAAGCGGAGTTCGGTAATCGTTTCGGTCACCCAGGTCGCCGCCGATATTCTGATTCAAGGGGATGTCAGCTTTAGCTATGACTCAGCCCAGAAGAAGATAACCATCATTATCACCCCGACCGTTCAGGAGGCACCGGCAATCGGGGATATCAGTCGTACGGCGACACTGGTGATTTTTCTCCGTACCGCAGCCCAACCGGTGGTGCCGGCGCCATGAGACGGCTCTGGCGACCCGGAATTGCAGGGTTACACTCCGCCTTTTCCCGCCTTAAGGGGCAGGATGGTCAAGCTGCTATCGTTGTCTTGTTGCTCTTCGTTATTGTTGCCACCTTTGTCCTTGCTCCCTTCCTTAGCCAGATTGCCACTTCGGTGCGGAAAGTTAAAAATGAGATGGAGCAACGATTTGCCGTCATTGCTGCTGAGGCGGCTATCGGGCGCACCAGGGGCGATTTGATAGGCGGGGCGGATGGCGTCTCCACCAACTACACCACAATACGCCCCGGTTTCCCGGCGACGGTCTATACTATCACCACGGTCTATACCCCGCCGACGGTTACGGTGAACGACTATACGCCGATAGTCACCCTGAGTAATCCCCTGACCAACCAGGAGAATCCTGCCGAGCAGCCAGCCTATATCGACCCGGGACTGGCACATCCTCAACTCCTTAGCGTCCCTAATAATACCGGATATTTGTTGCGGCTTTATAATGTTAAACGCGGAGAGATTGCGGTCAATTGGTACTATAGTCCTCCGGGTAACACCCAACTTGGTCTGTGGGCCGGTATGCCCCGGAATGCCAGCACCGGGGCTCCCTATGTGCCCGGTCAGATTAGTTCTTTCCCGACTGATACTGCCATTGATACTAATACTTCTAACAGACCCAACCAGCTTGGTCCGGTTACGGTCGACCCGACTACCGACGGCAGCGGCGGGGTGTACACTATCGTCTTCTATAACCCTTCCAGCACCAAGACGACAGCCGCTTTCAGCCCCACCGGCGGCACGAGCAATACCTGGGTTTATGCTACCGCCTACCGGGATTATGTAGTTACTGCCACGGTAGGCTCGGTTCAGGTTGTTGTTCAATTCCGGCAGGTGCCCGGCTACTCCGAGCCGCCAGCAGCAACAGGCGGGCCGCCCGCTTATACCTACATTTGGGGAATCGGTAATATCAGTTTTATCCTCAATAATATCTACTCATACACCTGGCTATCCCCGTAGCGAGATGTCAGACAGAGATAGGTGGTTTATTAACCTTACCCCTTTAATTTCCCTCTTCTTGAGAAGGAGAATGGGAAGGAAAGTAAGAAGGGCTAATGCCCCTCTTAAACACCATCAAATAATGGAGGGAGAGTTAAAGAGAGGCGAGGCCTCTCTTATAAAAGTAATTCCCCCTTCCCTTAACAAGAGCTTTGTATTAAAAGTGAGTTTCTCCGTGTCACCCTGAGCGTAGCGAAGGGTCTCAGGGCGGTGGGGATTATTGGTTCAACACTAGCTACACACCTAGATTCTTTGTCGCTTCGCTCCTCGGAATGACATTTGCTGAAAGACCTAGCTAGGGAAGGGGGCCAGGGGGATGGGTTACTGAACGAACTACAGCACTAACTTTACTAATCGTAATGTCAGGCGTTATAATTATTTTGCTATGGTGATGAAAAGAGTCGGTATTCTTTACCACCCGATGAACGAGGCGGCTTGTCGTTTGGCGGAGAAGCTGGAACGGGTTTTAGTCGCCAGGAAACTTTCAGTCTGGCGATGCTCTGCCTGGGAAGGAGAGAGGGCCAGGGCTCAGATAAAGGGTACCGATTTAATGCTTAGTGTCGGTGGTGATGGCACTATTCTGCGTACCGCTCAAGCCGTCGTTCCTGAGCCAATCCCGATTACCGGTATCAACCTGGGAAAATTGGGCTTTATGACCGAGCTTAGTGTTGCTGAAGCCGAGGCTAAGCTATCGGCTTTATTGGCTGGGGAGGGCTGGATTGACGAACGGTCGCTGCTTGAAGCCGAGCTTTCCCCTGCAGAGGAGGGGAATGAGCCACCGGCGATGTTCTATGCCCTGAATGATGTGGTGGTGGCACGGGGAGCAGTAGCTCGTTTAATCTCTCTGGAGGTCAGCATTGATGGTGAGCTATTTACCACCTATAAAGCGGATGGGGTGATTGTGGCGACAGCTACGGGTAGCACTGCTTATGCCCTGGCCGCAGGTGGCCCTATTCTTCATCCACACTCCCAGGAATCCCTGCTTTTACCAATTTTACCCCATCTTAGTTTGGCTTATCCGATGGTATTGCCATCTACCAGCATCGTCAAGTTGCTCCTTAGCACCATGCATACGGCAACACTGAGTATTGATGGTCATATTAACCGGCCGGTGTCAGACGGTGCCACTATCACGGTAAAGCATAGCTCTCATACCATCCGTTTTTTGAGAGTTCACCCGGCAGTCTCTTTTTATAGCTCTTTAGAACAAAGATTGAAAGGAAAGCAGTGATTTGAATACAATAGAAAAAGCCAAAATCAGTGATGCCGTCCAGATGCATCAGTTAATCAATTACTTTGCTGAGAAAGGTGAGATGTTAGCCCGCCCCTTGAGCGAGATATATGAGAACATCAGGGACTATTTCGTCGCTCGAGAGGGCGAGCGAGTGGTTGCCTGTGCCGCCCTGCATGTTAACTGGTCAGACCTGGCTGAGGTAAAGTCGGTGGCGGTAGCTGAGGATTACCAGCGGCGGGGAATTGGCGACCAACTGGTAGCAGCCTGTCTTAAAGAAGCTAAAGAGCTTGGTATCTCCAGTGTCTTTTGTTTTAGCTATAAGCCGGCCTTCTTTGAGAGATTCGGCTTTTCCCAGATAGATAAAATGGAACTACCACGTAAGGTCTGGACTGAGTGTTATCGCTGTCCTAAGTTCCCCAATTGCGATGAGATTGCCCTTATTAACCAATTAGTAATATCCTCTTAATGATAGGGGTTCATTTAGCGAAGGAGGCAGAGTGTTTAATCCGGTATATCTTGGCGTAATAATGCTTGGGCTCTTACACGGCCTGGAGCCGGGGCACGGTTGGCCGGTTGCCGTGCTCTATTCGATGCAAAAAAGAACCCCCGTTTTTAGTGCGGCGGTTAGTTCAAGCATAATTGGTATGGGGCATCTCATATCGTCAATAGCTGTTGTTGTCGCTTATGTTTTACTCCGAACTTGGCTGGATTTTGAAGCGCCGTGGATAAAGTACCTGGCAGCGGGTGTCCTATTAGTACTTGCCTTTAAGCTCTTCAGAGAAAAGACCGACGAAATGGAAAAGCAGCACGGTCATATTCATGAAAATCAACCAAATATTGAGCATGAGCATGACCATGAGCATCCTGACCAGGGTTGGCATCTCCACTGGCATAAGCACACTACGGATATTGCCTTAAGCCTGTGGGGGCTAGCTTCATTTGCCTTTATTCTCGGTTTTGCCCATGAGGAAGAGTTTGCCTTACTGGCTTTGGTTGCCGGGGGAGCTAATGCCTGGGTGCTGATGCTTTCTTATGGCCTAGCGGTTTTGCTGGGGCTTGTTGCGGTCACTCTGGCCGGTGTCAAAATCTATAAGATACTGCAGCCTAAGCTGGCCCGGTATGAAAAGTATGTTCCTAAAATAAGCGCTGTCATTCTGGTAGTGCTGGTTATTATTATCGTCTTCTGGTAAAAATTTGGCTTGTGGAGATTATTTTGAACAAGGAAAGGACGCTATCCAGTCAACTAATCTATGAGGGACGGGTAGTAAGGCTGCGTATTGACACCGTGCAGCTACCCAGCGGACGGGAAACCACCCGGGAAATTGTCGAGCATAGTGATTGTGTGGCGATGGTGCCGGTTGATGGTAATGGTAATCTGCTGCTGGTGAAACAATTTCGCCAGGCAGTGGCTAAGGAGCTGCTAGAGATACCGGCGGGTGGCATTGATACTGGTGAGGACCCGATAACGGCGGTGCGTCGCGAGATGCAGGAAGAAACTGGTTATTTGCCTCAAAAAATGGAGAGGTTAGGCGGGTTCTACTCTTCTCCCGGTTTCTCTACGGAATACATGCATCTCTACCTGGCTACTGACCTGGTGCCCAGCCAGCTCTACGCCGAAGATACGGAGAGCATCAAGCTAATACCAGTATCTCCTGCCGAGATTCCCCGCCTGATTGCCTCAGGCACTATTTGTGATGCTAAGAGTATTATTGGATTGAGGGCTTTCCTGGAAGGTCGTAAAGGATAATAAAGTAAAAAAGATGTTCCGGGCAGTAGCTTAGATATAGTTAGCCCAGTGCCGAGGAGAGTTGGCGACCACCCAGGAGATGCATGTGGAGATGAGATACTCCCTGTCCGCCTTGTTTGCCACTATTTATCACCAGCCGGTAGCCGCTGGCTGAAATACCCTGCCTCTTTGCCAGTTGATTAGCAATATGAACCATATCCCTAATGAGAGATGAGTCTGCTTCAGCCAGGTGGGGAAGGGAAGGGATGTGCTTGCGGGGGATAATCAGCAGGTGGGTCGGTGCCAGGGGATTAATGTCAGGAAAGGCAATAACATTGTTATCCTGGTAAATGATATTAGCCGGTATTTCCTTGGCGACGATTTTACAGAAAACACAATCCATTTCTTTCTCCGTTGACTCGGAAGGCTGGTAAGGGAAATAGTAGCACATTGTTGCTGGTAGAGGCAAGCTAGCCTACCTTGCTGTAATGTTCAGACATTGGGTAAAGTTAAAGTAACGCCAGGGAAAGAAGTTTATGAGTTTAGACCAGCCATTGTCTGGGATAGAGGAAAGGTAGTAAAATTGTTCTGCTTGACTCGAGCAATCAGGAATAGAGGAGGATGCCTCAGATGAAAATTCTCTTTATCGCCGCCGAAGCTCTACCCTGGGCTAAGGTAGGCGGGCTGGCTGATGTTGTCGGTTCTCTGCCTCAGACTCTAGCTCGGCTCGGACATGATGTCCGTCTAGTCATTCCTAAGTATGGTAATATTGATGTTCGCCAACACGGAATAAGGATGCTGAAGGATAAGTTAAAAGTATCGATAATGGGAGAAACCAGAGTTGCAAATTTACGATTCACCGACAGCGGCAGAGTGCCGACATATATGGTGGAAAACGATTACTATTTTGGTGGGGAAGAGGTATATGGTGAGAATGACCTTGAACGTTTTCTCTTCTTTTCCCGGGTAGTTTTTGAGATGTTGCCACAAATGGATTGGCAACCGGAAATAGTCCATTGCCACGACTGGCATACTTCACCAGTCATCATGTGGATGAAAAAGGCTCACCTTCCCTATGCCTCAGTACTTACTATCCATAATCTGGCATACCAGGGAGCTTTTGATAATACCTTTTTGAACAAAGCTGGATTGGAGGAGTTCTGGGAGCACTATCCGACTGAAGCTCCAGAACCACCCTTGAACTTTCTCAGCCAGGGGATTTTGTGGGCGGATTTAGTAACCACAGTGAGCCGGACTTATGCTCAAGAGATACTTACTACGGAATATGGCAATGGACTTGAGTCTCTCCTACGCTACCGTCAGAAAGACCTGCTGTGGATAGTTAATGGCATCGACCATCAGGAATACAATCCGGCAACAGACCCATTCATTGAAGCTAATTACAACTCAGAATCTATCGGAAAACGAGACCTCAATAAGCTGGCTCTTCAGCAACGAGCAAACTTACCCCAAAATCTCAATATTCCTCTTATTGGGATGGTGCAGCGCCTTGACGAACAAAAAGGTTTTGATATTCTGGCTGAAGCCGCTGACTGTTTTCTTACCGAAACAGAAGCTCAGTTGGTCATCTTGGGCAAAGGGAGAGACTGTTACGAGAGCCTATTGCAGCAAATAGCTGTCAGGTATCCCCAGCAAATGTCCGTGTTTATTACCCGTGATAATCCGTTGGCCCATCTCATCTATGCTGGTTGTGACCTGTTTCTTATGCCTTCTCACTTTGAGCCCTGTGGTATCGGACAACTCATTGCTATGCGCTATGGAGCCTTGCCTATAGTCCGCCACACCGGGGGCTTGGTTGATACTGTACCAGAATTTACGGCTGACTTAAAAAAAGGTAATGGTTTTGTCTTTCGGGAGTACACTCCGGATGCTTTGATAGCTGCCGTTAAACAGGGAATAGCGGCTTTTGAAAATCGAGTTGCTTGGGGTGAGGCAATGAGGCGAGTGATGCAACTTGATTTTTCATGGAGAGCTTCAGCCGCTAAATATGAGAGTATTTACCGCCAGCTTCTGGACAGAAAGGGTAGGTCAACAGCTGAATCAAGGAGCAGGTTGCAGCCAAAGAAACAGTAGGACTAACCAGGTTAATACTCCTTAATAAAACTTTACCGTCTGTGCTATAATAACTGAGATACGAGGTAGGTCAGATGAGCTTTGAATTAGTAACGGCATACCTCAGTCTTGGCTCAAATCTGGGCAACCGCCAGGATAATCTGGACAAAGCATTAGACCTTTTGTCACAAAGGTTAAGAGTGGGGATGATTTCGTCCCTATATGATACTGAACCGGTAGGTAATATCAATCAACCCCGTTTCCTTAATCTGGTGTGTCAGGTCCATACCAGTCTGGGGCCAGAAAAGCTACTGGCTCTGGCTAAGGAAATTGAGTTGAAGCTGGGTAGAGCCTCTGGTAAATCCGGTGCTCCCCGGCCGATTGATATTGATATTCTGTTTTATGGTAGCCGGGTGATTGAGACCCCGGAGTTGGTGATTCCTCACCCCAGGCTGACCGAAAGAGCCTTCGTTCTTATTCCTCTAGCTGAGATTGCTCCCGACCTGGTGCATCCAATCAGCGGCAAGACCATCAGGGAACTTTTGCAGAGAGTAGCCGGGACATCGGGTGTGCTTAAACAGGGGACACCCGGCTGGAAGAGAAATGAAAAGGAGAGAGAATGTATCAGATATC
>JACQOL010000109.1 GCA_016202555.1 Chloroflexota bacterium
CGATTACCCAGCTGATTTTAGCATTATTGGTAAGGAGCTGCCAAATAAGCTTGTTATTGAAATGGGCATGGTCTTTAGTTATAATATTCTTTGCCACCAGACTAAACGGCTATTTTATGGTGAGTGTCGCCCAGCGGTTCAAGGCGCCAGGTTGTGGCCCTGGAGAACGAGGGTTCGAATCCCTCCACTCACCCCATCATTGAAGATAGTTTTATTGACATTTTACTGGTCAGGAGTTACAATCAAATAAAGAGCCAATTATGAAGTTTCCAGGGACAATTAAAAGGGAAGGGCAGACACTACTGGAGGAATTTGACGATGGAAACAGTAGTGGCAATAGTACTGGCTGGGGGGGCAGGAGAAAGGCTGTTACCTTTAACTATGGAGAGGGCAAAGGCAGCCGCTCCTTTTGGTGGGGAATTTCGCATCATTGATTTTACTCTCAGTAACTGTGTCAATTCCGGTTTACGTCACATTTTCGTTCTTACCCAGTATCGCTCCACGTCATTACTTCGGCATATTCAGGATGGCTGGGGAATCTCAAGTTCCGGATTAGGCGATTTTATTTATTGTGTGCCGGCACAGCAGAAACACGGAACCGATTGGTACCATGGCACTGCTGATGCGGTGCGTCAAAACGTTGACCTGTTGAGGGCCCACGATTTAGCTGATGTCTTGATTCTCTCTGCCGACCATATTTACAAGATGGATTATCGGCAAATGCTTAGCTACCACCGAGAGAAAAAAACCGATGTTACCGTCGCTGCCATCAGGGTGAGAAAGGAACAAGCCGCTGGCAGGCTGGGCGTGATTGAAGTAGACAGTGACTATAGAATGGTCGGCTTTGAGGAAAAGCCAGCCCAGCCGAAGACAATGCCGGAGGCTCCGGATTACGCCCTGGGTTCAATGGGCGTCTACATCTTCCGGAGTGGTGCCCTAAAGGATATTTTAGGGATGACGGGGGACGATTTTGGTCAGGAGCTTATTCCCCAAGCTCTAGAAAAGGGTTATGGGCTCTTTGTTTATGACTATGAAAAGATGAACAGCATCGCTGATTCTGTTGTTACCGTGGAGAACGGGAGAAGAACTAAGACAGTGGTAGCAAGGGCCCGCGATTCTTCTTACTGGAGGGACGTTGGCACGATTGATACCTACTATGAAGCAAATATGGACCTGGTGGGTGTTGACCCTGCCTTCAATCTTTATGGAGAGAAATGGCCTATCCGAACCTACCAGCGAGCCTTCCCGCCAAGTAAATGTGTTCTCGGAGGCAGAGCGCTGGAGTCCCTTGTCTCGGATGGTTGTATTATCAGCGGGGGGACAGTATTGTACTCAATCCTCTCCCCGGGTGTGGTTGTGGAAAGGGACGCTTTGATTGAGCACTCCATCATCTTTGATGATGTTGTCATCGAGCCTAATGCCAAGGTAAGATGGGCTATTATTGACAAGGGAGTAGAAATCCAGGCTGATGTTACTATCGGCTATGACCACGAAGCCGACCGAAAACGGGGCTGTACCGTTTCACCCAATGGTATTGTTGTCGTTCCCAAAGGGTTAAAGATTAGCAGTCTAGGCTCTTCCGTAAAACAAGCTCAGTTCTTTGAGTCTGGTCTTGATATCATCGGTCAGCATATTAGTAGTAAAACGCCAGCTCCAGTTACCAGCAGTGGTCCCGGGGCGGTTCATCCTGGCTTCGCTACCCAGACCCAGAATATCCTGTAATGGAATGATGGCAGTGTCAGCTACTGACATCAGAGCGAGACGGATGAAGTCCCAATTAAACTCATGCCCATCGCTACCGAGATACTTCAAGGCAAGCTGAGTTTCCTTCCTTCTTTCTGCCTGACTCTGGGTGGTAGCGTTAATGTCTTCGCCACGGAACCAACCGAGAGTGGTATTGTTATCGTGGGTGCCGGTATAGACAACACAATTTGACGGGTAGTGGTGGGGTCGGGATTTCTCGGCTTCAGGACCGTCACTAAAGGCAAACTGGAGCACTTTCATCCCAGGGAAGCCGAACCGGTCTCTTAAGGTTTCTACCTCTGGTGTGATTACGCCCAAGTCTTCAGCAATGATGGGTAACTCACCCAGTGCCTTCTTTAGTGTATTAAAAAGTTCGGCTCCCGGTCCGGCAACCCAGCGACCCTTGATGGCGCTAGTCTCACTTGCCGGGACTTCCCAGTATTTCTCAAAGCCACGGAAGTGGTCCAGGCGGATAATATCCACCAGAGCTAATGCTTTCCGGAAGCGCTCAATCCACCACTGATAGCCATCCTCAGCCATTACCTCCCAGCGATAGATGGGGTTGCCCCACAACTGCCCGGTCTTAGAAAAATAATCTGGTGGGACACCGGCGACTACTGTCGGTTGACCCCATTCATTAAGACGGAACATTTCCGGGTGTGCCCAAACATCAGCACTATCCAGAGCCGTAAAGATAGGCATATCACCAATTAAGCTGATGCCACGCTGATGACAGTACCGCTTCAGTGCCAACCATTGCTGAAAAAACTGGTATTGCTGATATTGCTGGCAGACTATCTCCCGTCTTAATTTCTTGTGCCACTGCTCAAGAGCCTGAGACTCTCTTCGTCTGATATCTTCTTCCCAGGTATTCCAGCTCGCCTGATTATGCACCTTCTGAAGTGCCCTAAAGAGGGCATAGGTCTCAAGCCACGAAACGTTTTCCCGGCGGAAGGTCTCAAAGTCATTTAACTGAGTGGTGGTTGCTCTCCTGGTGAAGTTTTCATAGGACTTCTCCAGTAGCGGTATCTTAAAATCAGTGACAGCCCGATATTCAACGCTATCCTCCGAAAAAGAGGGGGTATTTTCCAAATCTGCCGGGTCTAAATAATTTTCCTCAACAAGTTTTTCCAGACTAATGAGGGGAGGATTGCCGGCAAAAACAGAAAGGCACTGGTAGGGAGAATTACCATAGCCAGTGGGTCCGAGAGGCAACACCTGCCAGAGGTGCTGTCCCGTCTCGGCTAGAAAATCAGCAAAGCGGTAAGCCTCTTTACCCAGGTCACCGATACCAAAGCGGCCGGGTAGCGAGGTCGGGTGGAGCAGAATTCCGCTTGACCGAGGAAAACTCATACTATATCCTTTTAC
>JACQOL010000111.1 GCA_016202555.1 Chloroflexota bacterium
GATATTACCTTAAGAGATGGGGAACAGGCAGCCGGAGTTAACTTCTTCCCGGAAGAAAAACTGAGAATTGCTGAACAACTGGTGAAGATGAATTTGCCGATTATTGAAGCCGGCTTCCCGATTGCTTCTGACTCTGATTTTGAAGGGGTGAGGTTGGTTGCCTCTAAACTGGGCACAAAAGATGGGCCGATTATTTGTGCTATGGCCCGGGCTGAAAAAAAGGATATTGACCGCGCCTGGCAAGCGGTAAGCCCAGCGGCTAAGCCGCGGATTCAAGTGGTGCTGGCGACCTCTGATATCCACATGAAGTATAAATTGATAAAAACCAGGCCGGAAATACTGGAGCAGGCGGCTAACATGGTGGACTATGCCAGACAGCTAACTGATGATGTTGAATTTGCTGCTGAGGATGCTACCAGGAGCGACCCCGAGTTCCTCCATCAGGTCTTCAAAGCCTGTGTTGAAGCTGGCGCCAAAACCTTAGAAATCCCTGATACTGTGGGATACTCAACTCCGGAGGAATATGCCTTAATTGTCAGAGGGGTTTTGGAAAATGTCGTTGGTGATAGAGATATTGTTATCTCCGTTCACTGCCATAATGACCTCGGCTTAGCCACGGCTAATACCCTGGCTGGTATCAGGGCTGGGGCAAGACAGGCAGAATGCACCATCAACGGTATTGGTGAGAGGGTGGGTAATGCTGCTTTTGAAGAAGTCGTTATGGCTCTTAAGACCAGGCAGAGCTATTATGGTTTTGAAATCGCCATCAATACTACTGAAATTATGAATACCAGCCGGTTGGTGTCCGAATTAGCCAATATCCCCATTGCTCCCAATAAAGCGATTGTCGGGAAAACTGCTTTTGTCCATGAATCGGGTATCCACCAGCATGGCATGATTAGTAACCGTGAAACCTACCAGATTGTTGAGCCGGAAGCCATCGGTCTGAAAAGTTACAGCCTGGTACTGGGCAAACTTTCTGGAAGTCACGCCTTAAAAAGTAAAATTGAAGAGCTGGGTTTTAAGCTTAGTGAGGCTGATTTTAGGACCGTGTATCAAAATTTTAAGGATTTCGCCGGCAAGAAAAAGTTTATTGTTGACGAGGATATTGTTAATCTGGTTAACAAAATCGCTACAAAGCGTTGAGGTGTTTGGTGAGTTTAGCTACTTTAGGAGAGATACCAAATCTGGCAGAGTCGTTTAGTGCTGAAGAGTCGCTTGAGATGTTCCGGCGAATGTGTCTTACCCGCTACTTTGAGATGAGGCTTATTAAAGCTTACAAAGATGGTTTGATTAAGGTGCCGATATACCTTTCTATCGGTCAGGAGTCAATCTCGGCAGCCGTTGCCACCATGATTTCAGGTTACTATATTTTTGCCCAGCATCGTGCCCATTCGGTTTATCTGGCTTTTGGCGGGAATCCGGTAAAGCTGATTGATGAGCTTCTAGGACTGCCCACGGGGTGCTCGGCTGGAATGGGTGGCTCGCCCTCAATTCAGGACCCGGATATTAAAATGATTGGTCATCACGGGCTTATCGGTGAGAATGTTCCCCTGGCGGTTGGTGCTGCGCTTGGAGCTCCTGATGCCGGTGTGGTCAGTTTCTTTGGCGATGCTGCCGCCGAGGAGGACTATGTTTTTGCCTCGATGGGCTTTGCCCTGACCCACAAGCTGAAAGTGCTCTTTGTCTGTGAGGACAATAACCTTTCCATATTAACGCCCAAGAGTGACCGGCGTAGCTGGGAGATAGCTGATGCTACTCGCTCCATTGGTATGCCGACGGCTGATATCGGCGATGACCCGTGGCTAATTGCTCACTACACCAGGCAGTTTAGCTCTAATCTTCCTGCCTTCCTGAATTGCCGTACCTGCCGCCACCACTGGCACGTTGGTACTGGAATCGATAATCCACCTGAGTGGGATAGATTTACCCTGGTTAAGGAACAACTTGATGCTTTCGGGCTTTCATCCCGTGCCGATAAAATAGAAGCCGAAACAAAGCAATACGTGGAGAATTTATGGAACGAACGCTTGCCGATACTATCCGGGAAATAACCAGAGAGCATCTGGAGAAAAACAATGGTTTGCTGCTGGGTCAGGCAATAAGCGCTGTCGGCTGGGTGAATAATACGGTGCCACCTGATTGTTCCGGTATTATCGAGCTGCCAATGGCTGATGTTGCCGGGCCGGGTATTGCGGTGGGTGCGGCGGTAGTCGGGCGGCGTCCTATCCTTGTCATTCGTTTTCAGGATTTTATCTTCTTGAATTCAAGTCTGGTAATAAACTATGCGGCTAAGGCAAAGGATGTGTTTGGTCAGGTGGTGCCAATCTTTGTTAGAGCCATTGCCGATGAAGGCAAAGGTTTAGGCCCGGTGCATTCGGCTTGCCTGCACAGTATTTTTATGCACATGCCAGGAATGCGGGTTTGTGCCCCGATGACCCCCGAGGAGTATGAGGAGACCTGGGCAGTCTTTATGGCTAATGACGACCCGATGTATGTTAGCGAGCACCGGCGTAGTTTCGGACAGAAGGGCGAGATGCCAGATATTGTAATCGATAACGCTGACATTACTATTTTTAGCATATCGGCGGCACGCTTTAGCACCCTTGAGGCGGTTGAAATAGTGAAGCAAGATGGCATCAGGTGCAATGTAATTCATCTGATGTGGCTGAAACCATTTACCCTATCGTCCAGACTGCTTGAGCCGCTGGAATCGAGCGGTCGGGGTTTAGTTGTTGATAGTGATTTTGCCATTTGTGGCGCCGCCCAGTCTATTGCCTATGAATTGATGACGGCTAGCGGGCTACCGGTGAAGGCTCTGGGCCGTGAAGACCGCTCCTCTGGAGCCGCTCATCATCTGGAGGTTGGCACTCCTTCTTCACTTAAGATTGCTCAGGCGATTAAAGATATCGTCAAAATAGGGAAAAAGGTAAGAACCTGATGAATGATAAAATAGATTTATTGTTAGTCAAGCCCGGCAATCAGCAGAAGCTGTATGGGGAGTTGAGCGCCGCTCTTTCGGGAAGTCTCCCCCTTTCAGCGATTGAGCCTCCGGTATTGGCGGCGGTACTGGCCGCCTTTATCCGGCAACACGGCTATTCGGTAAAGATGCTCGATGCTGAAGCGGAGAACTTAAGCCCGGAGGGAACCGCTGATAAGATTATCAAGTATAACCCGTTGCTGGCAGCGGTCTTTATCTCGGGAACAAATCCATCGGCATCTACCCAGAATATGCCCGGTGCCGGGGCTATTATCCGTTCCATAAAAGAAAAGGCCCCCCATATTAAAACCCTTCTGGGCGGTCTTCATCCATCATCACTTCCCGAACGCACGCTGAAGGAGGAAGATGCCGACTTTGTTTGCCAGGGAGAAGGCTTTGATACTATCTTGCAGTTATTAGCGGCATTGAAATCAGGGAAGACAGATGATTTGAGCATAAATGGTCTCTGGTATCAGCGGGATGGGAAGGTAATCTCAAATCCCCGGGCACCACTAATCAAGAACCTCGATGAACTGCCAATGGCGGCCTGGGACCTGTTACCGATGGAGAAATATAGAGCTCACAACTGGCATTGCTTCGGACATCTTGACCAGAGGCAGCCCTATGCCGTTATCTACACCAGTTTGGGTTGTCCCTTTTCCTGTTCCTTTTGCTGTATCAATTCAATTTTTGGGCAACGGGGTATCCGTTCCCGAAGTCCGGAGAATGTAATCGAGGAGATAGACTACCTGGTCAAGAATTATCAGATAAAGAATCTCAAGATACTTGATGAGCTATTTGTCATCAATGAGCAGCATGTTATCGGTCTTTGCGACCTTATTATCCAGCGCGGCTATGATTTGAACATCTGGGCTTACTCCCGAATTGACACCATTAATGAGAAGATGCTCAGGAAGATGAAGCAGGCTGGTATTAACTGGCTTGCCTATGGCATTGAATCGGGTAGTAAGAAGGTGCGGGATGGCGTTACCAAGGGTAGGTTTGGCCAGGATGATATCAGAAAAGTGCTTAAGATGACGCGGGCAGCCGGCATTTATATCGGTGGCAACTTTATTTTCGGTCTGCCTGATGACGACATGGAGACAATGCAGGAGACTCTGGACCTGGCTAAGGAGCTAAATTGTGAATACACTAATCTCTATGTTGCTATGGCTTACCCCGGTTCTCAGCTATATGAAGATGCGGTGTGTAATAATATTAAACTACCCGACAGCTGGCTGGGCTATGCCCAGTATAGTGATGAAACTTATCCCCTAGCCACTAAATATTTGTCAAGCGCCGATGTCCTTCGCTTCAGAGATAGGGCTTTTGAAGAGTTTAACAATAGTCCGCAATATCAGGAAATGATCCGGCAGAAGTTTGGTGAAGATACCGTTGAGCATATTAGGGAAATGCTGAAACGTAAACTGCATCGGAAGCTGCTTGAGGAGGAACAGGTGAGATGAAGGTCGTCATTTTTGCCGGTGGCAGAAGGGGAATACGCCTGCGTGAAGATACCGAGTATCGGCCTAAAGCCTTGGCTCCGGTTGGTGGCTATCCTATTGTCTGGCATGTTATGAATCTATACTCATATTATGGCTTTAATGATTTTGTCCTCTTGCTTGGCCCGGATAGCTACCAAATAAAGAGCTATTTCCTAAACTACAACGAAATGGTAAGGAATTTTACTCTGGAACTGGGTTCTAAATCTAAATCCTTAACCTTCCAGAATTCAAATGCCTCAAGGGATTGGAAGATTGCCTTTGCGGATACCGGAGTAACGATGACCGGCAGGAGCCTGGCTCAGGTTAAACCTCTTATCGATAAAGGTTCAAGCTTCTTCCTAACCTATTGCGATACGCTCTCAAATGTAAATATCACCGACCTGAAGAGGTTTCACGAAGCGATGGGGCGGGTGGTAACTATCACCGGGGCTCACCCCGCTTTCCCTTTGGGAATTGTTGAGGCTGAAGACGGCTTGGTAACCACTTTTCGGGAGAAAAAAAGGTTGGAAGGGTTAGTCAATGGTGGCTTCTTTGTTTGTGATTATCGTGTTTTTGACTATTTGAAGTTAGCCGGCGATTTTATGTTTGAGGAAGAACCATTACAAAAACTTACTCAGGAACACGAATTAGCATTGTTCGAGCATAAAGATTTCTGGTATCGGGTTGATACTCATAAAGATATTGAGGCATTAGAAGAGATGTGGAATGCTGACAAGGCCCTGTGGAAAGTGTGGCAGGATTAAAATGCCAACCACCAGTACCGGTAAAGATTTAGGCGTATTAACCATCCGGCTGGGGGAGAAGGATAGTGTCCTAACGGCATTAGCTGATATTGAAATGGGAAACTACGTTCTAAATGGTAAGGCTCTGGTTATCCAGGAAAAGATTCCCAGGGGTTTCAAGGTTGCAATTGCCGCCATTAAGAAGGGGGCAAAGGTGTATAAATATAACATGCCGATTGGCATTGCCAGTAGCGACATTCAATCGGGCAGTTTAGTTCACACCCACAATTTAATCAGCGCGGTCAAGTAGATGAGAAGTAATAAGCTGTTAGGATTTCGACGCCGGGATGATATCTTTGGCATCAGGAACCATATCGTTATTCTGCCCACTGTTCATTGCGCTATTCCGATTGTCCGGCAAATTGCCAGTAGTATTTCCGGAGTTACCCCGATTTTCCATCAGCACGGCTGCGACCACATCGGCGATGACCGCGAACAGGTTATCCGCACACTGGCTGGTATTGCTAATAATCCCAATGTGGGTGGCCTTTTGCTAGTCGGCTTGGGCTGTGAAAATGTTGCCCTCGACGAAGTTCTGGCTCGTCTGCATAAGCTAAATCGGCCAGTAGAGAGACTGCTAATCCAGGATATCGGTGATATGGATGAGCTTACCCGTCTTGGTAAGGAATCTATCGCCAGAATCAAATCGGTGGTTGATAATCAAACTAGAGAGGAGTTTAATATCTCCCGGTTAGTGGTTGGTGTTGAATGTGGTGCTTCAGACTCATTTTCGGGCATCACGGCAAACCCGGCAGTGGGCATGGTGGCAGATAAACTGGTTGCCCTGGGGGCGACGGTGATTCTATCTGAAACTCCCGAATTAATCGGCGCCGAACCGCTGCTACTAAAAAGAATTCCCGATAAGAATGCCCAGGACAAATTGTTAACCAGAACTAGGCGCTACATAGAAATTGCCCGTTCCCTGGGTCAGGATTTAATTGGGACTAATCCCACGCCGGGCAATATCAGGGCCGGAATCACGACCATTGAGGAGAAATCACTTGGTGCCGTGGCTAAAGGGGGCACTAGCCAGATTAATCAAATTATTGACTATGCCGAAGTACCAAATCAAAAGGGATTGGTGATTATGGATACACCGGGTAATGACCCCGAGTCGCTGACCGGGTTGGTGGCTGGTGGGGCCCATTTAATCCTTTTTACTACTGGCTTGGGCACGCCCCTGGGCTACCCTATCGTTCCGGTTATCAAGATTTCTTCTAATAGTGAAACATTTTGCAAGATGGGCAGCTTTACTGATATAGATGCCGGTAGCATATTAAATGGCAAAACTATTACCGAAGTAGCTGACAATATCTTCCGGTTGCTTCTAGATGTTGCGGGAGGGGAAAAAACAGTCTCAGAAAACTGGAGCAGTGGCGAAATAGCCATTAACCGGCTGGCGCCGACCTTTTAGAGTTGACTGATAAAAAACTTAACCTTGTCTGGGGGTAAAATGGATACGATTCGCCAGGTATTAGAGATGGCGGCTCAAGAGGGGTCAAAGGCTATCTCAGCTACAAAAAAAGAGGGTATTAGTATCAGAGAAAAATCTTACAAGGATTTGGTTACTGACTGTGATATTGCTTCGGAAAAAGCAATCATATCGGTATTACGTGGGGCATTTCCTGAATCGGCTTTCTACTCTGAAGAAGCCGGATATGAGGAGGGTGAAAACTGGCTCTGGGTGATTGACCCGATAGACGGAACACACAATTTTGTTTATGGCTTACCCGGCTACGGAATTTCAATCGCCGGAGTTAAAGAGAATAAATTCATTGTTGGCTTAATCTATTTACCCGAAACGAACGACTACTTCTTTGCTTACAGGAATAAAGGTGCTGATATGAATGGTAAAAAGCTCAGCGTATCCAATAGAGATAAGTTAGCTCAGTCAATGATTGCTTATGACAACCAGTTTCACAATCACCCATTGATGCTCAAGAACTTCAAACCGGTGATTGATGCCTGTTTTACCATCCGGATTTTGGGTTCAGCAGTCGTTGACCTTTGTAAAGTTGCCGGGGGTGTTCTTGATGCCCGCATATTTCATCAGCCTAAATTGGTCGATTTTGCGGCCGGGGCACTTATTGTGGAAGAGGCCGGTGGAGTGGTAACCGACCTGAATGGTGAAAAGGTTACCTTAAATTCGGCCAGTGTTGTTGCTTCAAATGGTCGCATCCATCAGAGTCTGCTCAGTGTTTTGAACAAGGGATAGGAGGAGATGATGGGTATACCAAGAATTGCGATAACAATGGGCGACCCGGCCGGGATTGGTCCTGAGATTATCGTAAAGGTGCTTTCGCTGATGGAAACCTATGATATTTGCCAGCCTCTGGTCGTGGGCAGTAAAGAAATCATTGAAGATGCTGTCCGCATTACCCATCGGGCCCTGAAAACAAATGCGGTCAAAAGTCCCGAGGAAGGGAACTATCGTTACGGTGTGATTGACCTGTTGGATTTGGCTAATATCAAGATTAAGGATGTGGAGTATGGTAAGGTTTCTGCCCAATGCGGTAAAGCCGCCGGAGAGGTAATTGCTAAAGCGATTGAACTGGCAAAGGCTGGTGAAGTAGATGCCGTAGTGACGGCACCAATCCATAAGGAGTCCTTTAAGTTGGGTGGTTGGGGTGAAAAGTATGTTGGGCACACCGAAATGTTTGCCGATTTAACCAATACTAAGAAGTATACAATGATGCTGGCTCATGGCGATTTTAAGGTGGTGCATGTTTCAACCCATGTTCCTTTAGCCGAGGCGGTAAAGCTGGTTAAGAAAGATAGGATTCTTGAAGTAATCAAGATTGCTCATGATGCCTGTTTGACTCTTGGCATAAAAAAACCGAAGATAGCGGTTGCCGGACTTAATCCCCACGCCGGTGATGGTGGCGTCCTGGGAAGGGAGGAAATCGACGAGATAATACCAGCAATCAAAGAGGCGCAGCTTCTGGGCATTAATGCTGATGGTCCTGTTCCGGCCGATACTGTTTTCTCTAAGGCGGTTGGCGGGTGGTATGATATCGTGGTTACGATGTATCATGACCAAGGTCATATTCCGATGAAAACGCTGGGTTTTGTCTGGGATGAGAGCCGTAAGGATTGGAAAGAGGTATCGGGAATTAATGCTACTCTTGGGTTGCCCATTATTAGAGTTTCCGTTGACCACGGTACCGCTTTTGGTAAAGCGGGCAAGGGGACTGCCCGCCCCGATAGCCTGATTGATGCTATCAAACTGGCAGTAAGGTTGGTCGGAAGTAGATAATTAAGCCCTGTGGGGTTGGTCAGAACGAGGTATATTTTATAGTGGATAAAAGCCAGCATCAGTCAAGTCAGATACAGAAAATTTGGGAAACAGAATGGTTCTCTATCGAAGCTGTACCCAATCAATCTTCGAGTGGCCGACCCTATTTCCGATTGTCGATGAATGATTCGGTTGAGGTGATTGCGGTTACTCCGGATAAAAAGATTATCCTGGTGCGGCAGTTTAGACCGGCCTTAGGTATTTCAATGCTGGAACTGCCGGCTGGCCACGTTGATACAGGAGAATCAAGGGAAGAAGCCATCATCAGGGAATTGAGAGAGGAAACAGGGTATGTTTGTGATGAGACAACCTGTCTTGGTTCTTTCCGGATTGCCCCCAGCCGGATTAACAATACCTTGCACTTTTTCTTTGGGAAAGGTGCAAGGACGATGGATGTAAAAGGGGAAAGGGGGAGAGAGACTGAGGTTGTTTTAGTGACAGAGGACGAATTTAACAAATTGATTTTAGATGGTAAGTTCTTAGAGGTTGCCGGGGTCGCCAGTTACTTTTTATCCCGGCTTAAAGGATTTTTATAATTTTAGGTAATGTGTAATTACCATTCTCTTGCCTGAGTTTCAAAGAATAGGATAACTTTAGGGGATAGTTATATGGAAAAGGACGCTAAGATTTTTGTAGTCGGGAATGAAGTAATGGCCGGTTCGGCTTTGCTACGTCGGTTGAATGATAATGGCTTCACTAATCTGGTCATCAGGACTTCATCAGAGCTAGACCTGACTAATCAAAAAATGGTCGGTGACTTTTTTGCGGACGAGAAACCAGACTATGTTTTCCTGACGGGGGCTAAAGTGGGTGGTATCCTGGCCAATAGCTGCTATCCGGCTGAGTTTATTTATGATAACATCCAGTCCCAGACTAATGTCATTCATTCTGCCTGGAAATGCGGAGTGAAGAAGCTGTTTTTTTTAGCCAGTTCTTGTATCTACCCTAAAGACTGTCAGCAGCCGATGAAAGAGGAGTATCTTATGTCGGGTAAGCTGGAGCCGACCAGCGAACCGTATGCTATTGCTAAAATCGCCGGTATCAGGATGTGTCAGTCCTATAACTCTCAATACGGAACAAGCTATATCTCGGTAGTCCCGGCCGACCTTTATGGTCCTGATGACGACTTTGACCCGGAAACAAGCCATGTTCTGCCTGCCTTGATAAGGAAAATACACGAAGCTAAAGTCAATAACGCGGCAGAGGTAGTTGTTTGGGGGACGGGTACGCCGAGGCGAGAGTGTCTTTATGTGGATGATTTGGCTGATGCTTGTGTTTTCTTAATGAACAACTATAATGAGTCAGCAATGGTTAACGTGGGCTCCGGGGGGGATTTATCAATTAAGCAAATGGCATTACTCATCAGGGATGTTGTTGGTTTTAAGGGGGAAGTGGTTTTTGATGACTCTAAACCGGATGGTACCCCCCGCAAACTATTAGATAACAGTAAAATCACTAAGCTGGGCTGGTCACCGAAGATTAGCTCTGAAAAAGGTATCCGGCAAACCTACCATTGGTATAAAAGTCAGCTAAAACCTAAGATGTCAGCGGAGGTTCACCGATGAGAATACTGGTTACTGGAGCCGCCGGTTATATCGGTTCGATATTGGTGCCGACATTGTTACGACGAGGTGATGAAGTTATCGCTATTGATAATTTCATGTATCATCAGGCATCCCTGCTGGACTGCTGTTATGATGAGAAGCTAACGATTGTTCGCGGCGATGCTCGTGATAAGGGGCTGATTTCGAAGTATCTTAAAAAGGTTGATGCTATTTTCCCATTAGCCTGCCTTGTTGGGGCTCCTATTTGTGCCAAGGACCCGGTCGGTGCTAAGACGACTAACCTTGAGGCGGTGAAAATGATATTGGAGCTTCGCCGCCGGAGCCAAATAATTATTTTCCCCAATACTAATAGCGGCTATGGAATTGGTAAGAAAGACGCTTACTGCACCGAAGAGACTCCTCTTAACCCGGTTTCTTTATATGGACAGTTAAAAGTGGAAGCAGAAAAAGCGATTCTCGATGCGGGTAATTCTATTACCCTACGGCTGGCAACGGTATTTGGCATCAGTCCACGGATGCGACTTGATTTACTGGTCAACGATTTTACCTATCGGGCTGTTACCGACCGCTTTGTCATTCTTTTTGAAGCCCATTTCAAGAGAAACTTTATCCATATCAGGGATGTGGCGAAAGCCTTTATCCACTGCCTGGAAAATTTTGATAAGATGAAAGGCGAGACCTATAATGTCGGTTTGAGTGATGCCAACCTGAGTAAGCGGGAACTCTGTGAGGAGATAAAAAAACAGGTCCCCGACTTCTATTTTGTTGAGTCGGAAATCGGCGAAGACCCTGATAAAAGAGATTATATTGTCAGTAATGCCAAGATTGAAGCCACCGGCTTTAAGCCGGATGTTTCTCTTCAAGCAGGAATTGCTGAACTGGTCAAAGGATATCAGATTGTCCGGAGAAATCAATTTGGTAACGTTTAAGAGGTAACAGGGTGATTATTAGTCGAACCCCTTTTCGTATTTCATTTTTTGGCGGTGGTACCGACTACCCGGTCTGGTACCATGAAAATGGTGGTGCGGTATTGGGCACAACCATCGACAAGTATTGCTATATCACCTGCCGTTACCTGCCGCCGTTCTTTGAACATAAGTACCGCATTGTTTATTCCCTTACAGAGCTTGTCCGTGATATTGATGAAATCCGTCACCCTGCTGTCAGAGAAACCCTCCGATTTCTCGGAATTACTGAAGGAGTGGAAATTCACCACGATGGCGACTTGCCAGCCAGAACGGGATTGGGCTCAAGCTCATCATTTACTGTCGGTCTCCTCCACGCACTTTATGCCCTCAAAGGAATTATGCCTCCTAAGATGCAATTAGCCCAGGAGGCAATCGATATTGAGCAGAATATAATTAAGGAAAATGTCGGCTCTCAAGACCAGGTTTTAGCCGCTTTTGGTGGATTCAGCCGCATCAATTTTAGCGGAGATGGTAATATCGAAATTGAACATATCATCATCAAGCCACAACGGCTTGAGTTACTTCAGAATCATTTGATGCTATTCTTTACCGGGTTTTCCAGGACGGCTTCGGAAATTGCCAGCGAGCAAATTAAACAGACCCCTAATAAAAAGCGGGAACTAGCAGAAATGCAAGGTATGGTGGACGAGGCTATAAATATTCTTGATGGAGACAATGACCTGCTAGAATTCGGAAAACTACTGCACCAGAGCTGGCAACTGAAACGCAGCTTAACCGATAGAATATCGACGCCTTCTATTGATGCCATTTACGATAGGGCAATTTGTGCTGGTGCTACCGGTGGTAAGCTACTGGGTGCCGGCGGCGGGGGCTTTATCCTGCTCTTTGTCAGTCCTGAGCTTCAAGCCAGGGTAAAGGAAAATCTAAATGGTTTGTTGCACGTTCCTTTCCGCTTTGAGAACTTAGGTAGCCAGATTATCTTTTATGAGCCGGATTTATTTTATGGGAATTCGGGGTGATGCTTCCCTTTAGTCTTAGTCAAGTGATGGTACAGATTTAAAACCGCCGGCAAGTCGCTCGGGTAAACGATGCTCTGGCGATGGTGATATAAGCTTGAAGTATGACACCCTGTTCCAGGGGGATAAGAAATGCGAATAATGTTTGGCGACCTTAAAATTGGTGATACTGCCCGAAAATATATCCAGAGAGCGCTTGATAGCAACTGGGTTTCCGAGGGAGCTAATGTTAAAGAATTTGAGCAAAATTTTGCTAATAAATTTGGTTATAAGCATGCTATTGCCACCAGCTCAGGTACGGATGCCGATATCGTCTCCTGTGCTTCACTGTATGATTTCGGGGCTAACCGGGGGGATGAAATTATTGTCCCGGCGTTATGCTTTGTTGCCTGTGCCAATTCAATTCTGGCTGCCGGTTTTACCCCTAAATTCGTTGATGTCAGGGTCGATAGCCTGAATATCGACCCGGCTAAAATTGATGAGGCGATTACCGATAAGACCAGAGCCATCATGGTGGTTCATACAATGGGTAAACCTTGTGAAATGGATGCTATTCTTAAAATTGCTCGCCCCCACAATCTAAAGATTATCGAAGATGCCTGTGAGGCGCATGGGGCTACTTATAAAGGTAAATTTGTCGGCAGTATTGGCGATATGGGCACTTTTAGTTTTTATGCTGCTCATGTCGTCGTTGCCGGCGAAGGCGGGATGGTGGTTACCAATAATGATGAAATCGCTAATGTGGTTCGGTCAGTAAAATCTCACGGTCGTCCTTTCGGTAGTATCTACTTTGATTTCCAGCGGATTGGCTTTAACTCCAGAATGAATGAGCTGACGGCTGCCATTGGACTGGAAGGTCTGGAAAAGTTTGATCAGACCTTCAGTAAACGCAAGGGTAATTTTTATAAGTTATTAGAATTGACCAGAGGGTTATCTGATTACCTTTACTTTCCTAAAGAAGAGAGCTATGAAAAAATAAGCCCTCATGCTTTTTCCATCGTCTTGAAAGATAAGAAATATGATTGCCCAAAACTCTACAAATATCTGGAAGCCAAAGGTATTCAGTGTAAGACCTTATTCGCCAGCTTGCCCACCCAGCACCGAGCGTTCCAATTTATGAACTACAAATACGGTCAGTTCCCGGTATCGGAGTATATTGGGGAAAACGGGCTGCATTTTGGTATTCACCAGTATTTAACTGAAGATGATTTGGTCTATATTAGCGATACCCTAAAAGCCTATTTTAAGTGAGAGGATAAATGCAAGCAAAACCATATTTAGTTATCAAGCCGAAAAAAGGCTGGCAGCTAATTGATTTCAAAGAGCTAATTGAGTATCGCGACCTGTTCTACTTCCTGGTTACTCGTGATATTAAGGTGCGCTATAAGCAAACCGTGTTGGGCGGGTTGTGGGCAATTATCCAGCCCTTTTTTATGATGGTTGTTTTCAGCCTTTTCTTTGGCACTTTAGCTAAAGTGCCTTCTGATGGCGTTCCTTACCCCATCTTTAACTATTCGGCAATGATTGCCTGGACTTATTTTGCCGGTGCCGTTACCGGTTCGAGCAATAGCCTTCTTCAGGAAGCCAGTTTAATATCCAAGGTCTATTTCCCTCGCCTGATTGCTCCCTTAGCCCCGCTGCTGGCAGGTTTACTGGACTTTGCTATTGCCTTTATCGTTTTAATCGTTATGATGCTTTTTTATCGGGTCTACCCGACTATTATGATACTATTTTTGCCCCTCCTGGTGCTCCTGATGATGCTGGCCGCCAGTGGGGTCGGCATGTTTCTGGCCGCTCTAAACGCTAACTACCGTGACATCCGCTACACGATTTCATTTTTAGTGCAGTTCTGGATGTTTGCCTCACCGGTCGTTTATCCGGTGTCGATAATACCGGAAAAGTATCGTCTTATTTATGCTATCAATCCGATGGTTGGCGTCATTGAGGGGTTTCGCTCGGCGTTACTGGGGACGGTCGCTTTCCCCATTCAGATGCTGCTAATTTCTACCCTGGTAAGTGTGATACTATTTATTATTGGAGCGTTGTATTTTAAACAGACAGAACGCTCTTTTGCTGATGTGATTTGAGGTGGGGAATGTCTGAGCCAATAATTAAGGTTAAAAACCTCTCTAAGCGCTATCGAATTGGCGCCCGGGAACAGTATAAAACATTTCGTGAAGCAATCATAGACGGCATCAGTGCCCCGGTGAGAAATTTGGGCAGACTGCGCCGTATGACCAGGTTCAAAGATGGTGATGAGGCTGATGTCATCTGGGCGCTGAAGGATGTCTCCTTTGATGTTAGTGAAGGGGAAGTGCTGGGTATCATCGGCAGGAATGGGGCTGGTAAGACTACGGTTTTGAAAATCTTATCCCGCATTACTGAACCAACTGGTGGTTTCGCTGAAATTTATGGCCGGGTTTCCAGCTTGCTGGAGGTTGGTACCGGCTTCCATCCTGAGCTTACCGGCCGCGAGAATATTTTTCTGAATGGTGCTATTCTGGGGATGCGGAAGCGGGAAATCGAGCAGAAGTTCGACGAAATTATTGCTTTTGCCGAACTGGAGAAGTTTCTGGATACCCCGGTGAAGCGATATTCCAGCGGTATGTATGTTCGGCTCGCTTTTGCCGTGGCGGCTCACTTGGAGCCGGAGGTTTTGCTAGTGGACGAAGTGCTGGCGGTGGGAGACATTGCCTTTCAGCAGAAATGCCTGGGAAAAATGGAAGAAGTGGCTAAAGGGGGGCGGACGGTGCTCTTTGTCAGCCATAATATGGGGGCAATCCGTAACTTATGTAACAGCGTTCTCTGGCTAGATAGTGGTCAGGTAGTGAAAAAAGGGGCAACTGATGAGGTGGTCAGGGACTACGAAGAGCAGATGTTAAAGCATTTTGACAAGTCTTCCTATGTTGTAGAAAGAAATCCGGAAGAGGTCAAGGGTAAGAGCTTCTATTTCAGCCGCGTTGAAATGCGGGATGCCAGGGGTGAAAATACTAACCTGTTTAGATATAATGACACATTAGTCTTGCTTGTTGATTTTGCCGGTGAGCTTGCCGGAGGTAATTTTTGTCCTGAATTCTATCTCCATAATGAGCTAGGGCAACTGGTTTCCGTCGGGTCATCAGGGGTTTTGCACAGTGTTTATTTCGGCGATAAAGTTAGAAAAGTAAGAATAGATATTGGAC
>JACQOL010000110.1 GCA_016202555.1 Chloroflexota bacterium
AGTCTCTAATGTCTTTACCAGCTCGGCCAGGTCAAGTACAGTCATGCTCTTAATGCTGGCAATCACCTCATCAATGGAAGCTGCTTTTTCTGTTTTCTTGCTTGCGGTGGCGCTAGCCGGTTTGGCTTTTTTGGCCGTCTTTTCGGCAGCCGGTTCTTCAGACGCTGTCGTTTCCCCAGTACTCTCTAGATTTTTTACCTCATTTTCTAACATTCTACTCTCCTTCCAGTTGATTAATTCTAGCTTGTAATACCCCAATAAACCCTCTTAGTGGGTTGTTAAGACAGTTAAGTAAAGCCGAAATGGGGCTTTGTATCTGCCCCAGAACTTTGGCGATGAGTATCTCTCTGGACGGTAATGTTGCCAAGGTCATTACCTCTTCTGAAGTAAGTAGCCTATCTCCTAGAATGCCTCCCTTAATACTCAGGCTGGCTTGTGAATCGCGAATGTAGCTGGTTAAGACTCGGGCTGGTGCCGTTATATCGTCATAACCAAAAGCAACTGCTATCGGACCCTCAATGGAGCTGGTCAGGTCATTCTTACCAGCTCTCTCAGTAGCAAACCGAGCCAGAGTATTCTTGACTACTTTATATTCAATACCAGATTCCTGTAACCGTCGGCGCAGCTTTGTCATCTCCGTAGTTGATAGCCCACGATAGTCAGTCAAAATACTAACACTAGATTTGGCAAAAGACTCTTGTAGTTTATCAATGATTTGTGTTTTCTTTTCCCTGGACTCTTTGGACACCTTTCTTTTTACCTCCTGACTGTACTTTGAGGCTTCTTAAAAAAGAAGCCCTTGTGCCGATTGCACGAGGGCTTTCCTGCTAGACTGTGCTTATTCATAGCCAATCTAGTCTTTTTTCCTCGGCAGGCATAATTTAAGCCTTAATCGACACCCGCGGTCTCAGGATACTTAATTTTTCTTTTGCCGGGATGTTATCCTAATTTCCCGGTTTGTCATACATACTTTACTACTAGGCTCTGGCGATGTCAACCGGAGCTTAAGGTGAGGAACGGTTTAAGGTCAAGTTTTATTCCAGCTCCCATAGTGGTGCTTAACGAGGCAGTTTTAACATACTGTCCTTTAGCCCCACTGGGTTTTGCTTTGACTACGGCATCAATCACCGCCATCAGGTTGTCCAGCAACTTACCTTCCTCAAAACTAACCTTACCTAAAGGTAAGTGAATGATAGCTGTCTTGTCTAATCTGAATTCTACCTGACCTTTACGAGCATCTTCTATTGCTCTGGTAAGGTTATTGGCGGCGACCACTGTACCTGATTTAGGGTTAGGCATCAGTCCCTTTCTCCCTAAAATTTTCCCTAATTTGCCTATCTTACCCATCATATCAGGGGTAGCGATTGCCGTGTCAAACTCGATCCAGCCCCCCTCAACTTTCTGAACCAGCTCGTCACCACCGATGATATCAGCCCCGGCAGCCTCAGCAATTTTTATCGCTTCTCCCTGGGTAAAAACTAAGACTCGGGTCTTTTTACCTAATCCGTGTGGTAGTATGGTAATACCTCGCACTTGCTGGCTGGCATTCTGCGGGTCGACACCCATTCTAAGATGGAGTTCAACAGTCTCATCAAATCTGGCATGAGCTATTTTCTTAGCCAGTCCAACTGCCTCTTCAGGAGAGTAAGCCTTGGTTGTGTCCAGTAATTGGACTGCCTCTCGGTATTTTTTACTGCGTCCTGTCATTTTTCTCCTACTCTATTTTAATCCCCATACTTCGGGCGGTACCCTCAATAATTCTCTCCGCTCTTTCGATACTGTTAGCATTAAGGTCTTTGGCTTTAATGCCGGCTATCTCGCGGAGTTTATCCCGGGATAAGTTGCCGATGCTTTCCTGGCCAGAATTGCTGGCTCCTTTTTCCACGCCTAATGCCTTCTTAAGTAAATCAGCGGTTGGTGGCGTTTTGGTAATGAAAGTAAAAGACCTATCCTCATAAATGGTTATTTCGGCTGGAATAATCGACCCAGTTTGGGCAGCAGTGCGTTCGTTATATTCTTTACAAAAGCTCATAATATTAACCCCGTGCTGACCCAAAGCCGGACCTACCGGGGGGGCTGGGTTTGCCTTCCCAGCGGGAATCTGCAGTTTAATGACGGCTCGAATCTTTTTAGCCACCCTTCTCTCCTAACTATAAAATTTAATGCGGAGCAGGCTTTGTCTTTCCTTATTAGCAGTAAGACAAATAGCAGGGGGAGCACCAGGTTAACTCACAGTTTCTCCACCTGCAAAAAGTCAAGCTCCACTGGTGTCTCCCGTCCGAAGAGGGATAGAAGCACTTTAACTTTATCTTTGTTGGCGTTTATCTCATCCACTATCCCCACAAAATCAGTAAATGGGCCATCATTCACCCGTACACTCTGTCCCGGTCTGAAGCCAATCTTGGTCTTTGGTGTCTCATCCGACATCTGTTTTAAAATCTGGTCAATTTCCTTTTGCTGTAGTGGGACGGGCTTACTCCCACTGCCGACGAAGCCGGTAACGCCGGGGGTATTACGCACTATATTCCAACTCTGGTC
>JACQOL010000112.1 GCA_016202555.1 Chloroflexota bacterium
AATTTCAAATATTGCAAGCCGTAAAATATTCCTATCTACCAGTGGTATCTGCCCGATGGGCCAAGCTGGGGCAAAACTTTGAATATTCTTATCAATCTTTCCCTTATTCTGCATCACACCCATGACCAGTTCGCGGGTAAAACTGATATTTTCTTCAGACAGTCTCTCCTCTTGCAGAAGCTGGGTGAGCACTTCTTCCGCTCCGTGCCCGCTGGCATCAACTTCATATAGAACCTGGAGAGCTAGCGCCCTGGCTTTATGCCGCGTTCCGACCATAGATTATCTCCCAAGTCAAGTATTAACATTATAGTATCACTAAGTAAAAAAAGCATCAATCTTGTTCTAGGTTAAGTTTATGGTTAAACTCCACCCATCCCCCCATCAACATTTAACACATGTCCGCTAATGTAGCGGGCTCCGTCAGAAGCTAGAAAAGCTACCGCTTCAGCGACATCACGGGGAGTACCGAAATCACCAAGCGGAATGCGTTTCTGGAGTTCCTGCCGTTGTTGTTCGGCCAGTTTTTGCGTCATCTGGGTATCAATGAAGCCCGGGGCGATGGCATTAGCCGTGATACTTCGAGAACCTACCTCTTTGGCAATAGAGCGGGTAAAACCAATGATACCGGCTTTAGCTGAAGCATAGTTAGCCTGCCCGGCGTTGCCCACAATACCAACAATGCTGGCAATGCTGATAATTCTACCCCAGCGCTGTCTAATCATATACCTCAATACCGCCCGGGTGCAGAGGAAAACACTCTTCAGGTTGATATTGATTACCTTGTCCCAGTCCTCGTCTGACATCCGTAACACCAGTTGGTCTCGGGTAATGCCAGCATTGTTCACCAGAATGTCAATCCTCCCGTAGGTAGCGATTGCTGTAGCCACCATTTTGTCGACATCAGCGGATGAGCTGACATCAGCCAGAATGCCCAGACTCTGCCGGTTCATCGCCTTGATTTCCTCAATAACGCCGTTAACGGCATCAGTCGCACCAACGTCATTAATAACAACGGTCGCTCCCGCCTCAGCCAGTTTCAGGGCAATCGCCCGCCCAATACCCCGGCCGCTGCCGGTAACTAGAGTAACTCTATCCGAAAGTTCCATAATTGCCCCTAAGTTTTACACCACCATTTTTATTTGACTAAACTACTAATTACTTTAACACCATCGATATTCATCATGTCAACATTTTTGTTGATTCGTTTAATGAGACCGTTGAGAACTTTTCCTGGCCCTATTTCAATAAAAGTAGAAACACCATTATCTATCACATACTCAATTGAGCGCTGCCATTGAACACCACTAGATAACTGGGCAATCAGCTCTGTTTTTACCTCTTCGGCTGTGGTCAATGGTCGAGCTGTAGCGTTAGCGATGATGGGCACCGCCGGGTTATGGAATTTGATAGTGGCGATAATCTCAGACATTCCCTCCACGGCTGGTTGCATCAATGGCGTATGAAAAGCTCCGCTTACAGCTAAGGGAACAATGCGGCTTGCCCCTCTGGCTTTAGCCAAGTCTGCAGCCTTAGAAAGGTTCTCTTTTGCCCCGCTGATGACGAGCTGTCCCGGGCAATTAAAATTGGCAACAAAGGTACCGGTTTCCTTACACACCTCAGACAGCGAAGCCTCATCAAGTCCGATGATGGCGACCATACCTCCGGGCTTCTTGAGTCCGGCTTCTTGCATCAGGCGTCCCCTCTGGCGAGCCAGGTAAACAGTTGTGGTAAAATCAAGCACCCCGGCAGCGGCAAGGGCCGTGTACTCACCCAGACTATGACCGGCAACAAAGGCAGGGGCTGGTAAGCGATTATCCTCACGGCTAACCTGCAAGCAAGCATAGCTAACGGTGACCAGGGCTGGTTGAGTATTGACTGTCAGGCGTAGCTCCTCCTCCGGCCCCTCAAAGCATAAGCGGGATAATGGAAATCCCAGAACCTTATCGGCCTGGTTAAAGATAGCTTTGGCTGAATTAAAATTATCATAAAGGTCACGACCCATGCCTACCCACTGCGAACCCTGCCCGGGGAAGACATAGGCTACCTTCTTCGGCTCGGTCATCGCTAGTCCCTCCGTTAGAAAGCTCAGTCAGCCTTTTCAGGGCTCTTAATTTCGGTGACTTCCCTGCCGTTATAGCTGCCACAGACAGGACAAACGTGATGAGGCAGCTTGGGACTATGGCACTGAGGGCAGGAGACTAAAGAGGGAGGGGATAGCTTGATATGCTGACGCCGTTCACCCTGGCGTGCCTTAGCATATTTTCGTTTTGGTAGAGGCCCCATGATTTATTTCCTTCCTTTCTGCTCGGTCACCGACTTTTTAACGTCAGATGACACTAGATTAAATAACTGGGACAAGCGGGGGTCGGCTGGCTTTGGTGGACAACCGCAAGCCGTCTGATTAAGATTACAACCACAGATAGGGCATAACCCGGCACAATCCTGCTGGCAAAGCGGCTTCATCGGGATAGTCAGCAGGGCGTATTGGCGTATTGCTTCAGTTAAATCAAGGATATTACGCTCATCAATAGTGAAAAAACCCGGTTCATCAGGTAATGGCAGTGCCGCACCGCTGACCATATCGGTAGTCGGGAAATACTCCTCCTCAATGTTTAGGGTTAGCGGGCAACTGAAGACACTTAGACAACGGCTACAGGTAAGCTCAATCTCAGTGTGTAGTGTCCCTTGAACTAGGATACTCCGCTCGGTACGCGTCAGCACAATCTCACCCTGAACCAGGTGCTCATTGCCACCAACATGGACAATCTCACTCACCTGGTAATTTCGTATTGTCCCAGTAGGTGATTTAAGTTGCTGGGATACGTTTATCTGAATCATCTTCTCTTCACCCTCCAGCGGAGAATCCGCTCGGGAAAATAGTAGAATAACTCACCATCTTAAGCATTCAGTAATTATAAGATAAACGCCTGGCTGGCGTCAATGTGGAAAGCGTGAAATCACTCCCTGAGACAGGCTGAATGAGATTACAACAAATTATCCCTTAGTTTTTCAATCAGTAGCGGCACCACTTCAAACAGGTCGCCGACAATACCGTAGGTAGCCACTTCAAAAATTGGGGCGTTGGGGTCATTATTGATGGCAACAATAGTATCTGAGGTCTGCATACCCGCCAGGTGCTGAACCGCCCCGGAGATGCCACAGGCAATATAGAGCCTGGGGCACACCGTCTTGCCGGTCTGTCCAACCTGATGAGAATATGGAATCCAGCCCTCATCAACTGCTGCTCGGGATGAACCAACCGCCGCTCCCATAACCGCCGCCAGCTCTTCCATCAGATGGAAATTTTCTGCTTTGCCCAGACCTCTCCCTCCGGAAATAATAATATCGGCATCCTCAATTTTTACTCTTTCCGTTAAGTTTTCAACAAAATTGAGCAGCCTGGTTCTTGAGGTAACGCCTTCCTTATTAAAATCCACCTTTATTATTTGTCCCATTCTTTCGTTATCCGGTGCCTTTTTCTTAAAGACCCGTGGGCGGACTGTTGCCATTTGCGGTCTTTTCGCCTGGCAGACAATAGTTGCCATGATGTTCCCCCCAAAGGTAGGGCGAGTCTGCAGTAGCAGTCTTTTTTCGGTATCGACTTCAAGGTCGGTACAGTCAGCGGTGAGTCCGGTCTTTAAGATAGCGGCGACCCGGGGAATAAAGGAACGCCCCAGGGCCGTGGCCCCGGCAATAACTATCTCCGGTTTATGTTCTTTAATGAGTCTGGTGAACTGACTAAGATACAAATCTTCCTGATGGTTAGCTAATGCCGGGTCATCTATCAGGTAAACTTTATCAGCCCCGTGGGCAATCAATTGCTCAACATCACTGATTTGATACCCAAAACAAACGGCAGATAATTCGGCCTTCAGGGTGTTGGCAAGCTCCCTGCCCCTGGCTAATAGCTCATAGTCAACGCTTTTTAAGTTGCCATTCCTGGTTTCAGCAAAGACCCAGATTCCTTGATGGTTATCGTCAGTTGCCGCTGCCTCATGAGCCGTCTCAATGGATATTGCCCCATAGCTGCAGACGTCCAGACAAGTCCCGCAAAGGGTGCAATGCTCGCTGATATGAGCCTTTCCCTCAACGATTTCGATAACACCGAAGGGACAGGACTGGACGCAGTCACCACAGCCGGTACACTTATCCAGGTCAACTCTTATCCCCATACTTTTCACCACACCTAGATTAACCCGTTCTCTCTCAATTTAGTAACCAGGCTGGCCACCTGACTTTGCGGACTTCCTTGAAGAATCTCAGCACGCTTTCCCCTCTGGGGGAAGAATATCTTGATAACCCGGGTGGCTGAGCCGGCAAGTCCTACTCTGTCCTGGTCAGCATCCAGTTCTTTAGCACCCCAGGCGGGAATAACAGCACTTTTTGCTCTGGTTATCCCGCGCAGGGAGGGAAGACGAGGCACATTTATCTCTTTTACCACGCTAATCACCGCCGGTAAGGGAGCTTCAATAACCTCATACCCCTCTTCAATCATCCGTTGGACTCGCATCTGCCCATTGTTTATCTCTTCAATTTTACTGACATAGGCAACAAAGGGGAGCGACAGCATCTCGGCAAGTTCCGGTCCTACCTGCCCGGTGTCCCCATCTATTGTCTGCCTACCGCAGATGATAAGGTCATACTTCTCGATTTTAGTGATTGCTCTCGCCAGGGTATATGAAGTAGCTAGAGTATCGGCTCCGGCAAAGGCTCTATCGCTCAGCAGGATAGCTTCGTCAGCACCAAGGCTAATCGCTTCCCGCAGCATCTCATCAGCCTGAGGGGGACCCATACTGATTGCCGTAACCTTCCCCCCATACTGCTCTTTTAATCGAATAGCTGCTTCCAGAGCATAGGTATCAAAAGGATTGGTAATATTCTTAATTCCCTGCCTTACCAGGGTATTGGTCTGGGGGTCTATTTTAACCTGAGTGGTGCCCGGAACCTGCTTAAGACAAACAATAATATCCATACTGATGCGGTTTCTTTCCTTAGTGATAACGGAAAATCAGTCGCGTCTCCCTTTTCTCTTCCTGAGTTCAATAGCGATGACATTACGGAGAATCTGATTGGTGCCTTCATATATCTGGGTAATTTTAGCGTCTCTCATCATTTTTTCTACCGGATAATCGCGCATATAGCCGGCCCCGCCCAAAATCTGAACAGCGTCAGTGGTAACTTTCATAGCCATATCTGAAGCGAAAACTTTAGCCATTGCCGATTCTCCACTGACATCCTTAGCACCACTGTCAACAGTTCGGGCGGTGGCATAGACAAGTGCCCGGGCGGCTTCCACTTGAATCACCATATCAGCCAGCATATGCTGAACCGCCTGCAGCGAAAAAATGGGGTGTCCGAACTGGACACGCTCTCGAGCATAATCGGTGGCGGCTTCCAGAGCCCCTTGAGCTAAACCAACTGCCTGAGCCCCGATTCCCGGACGCGATTTGTCAAAGAGTCTCATCGTTACGATAAAACCCATCCCCTCCCGGCCGATAATGTTCTCCTCAGGAACAAAACAATTCTGAAAAATCAGCTCCCTGGTTGACGAGGCACGAATCCCCAGTTTCCTCTCCTTCTTACCAAAAGAGAAACCGGGTGTATCTTTTTCAACCAGTAAGGCGCTGGCCCCACGGGCACCTCTTGTCTTATCAGTCAGGGCAATAACTGTGTATAGCTCAGCCTCACCGCCATTGGTGATAAATTGTTTCGTCCCGTTAAGCAGGTAGCCCCCTTTGACTCTTTCGGCAGTAGTTCTGATGGCGCTGGCATCGCTGCCCGCCATTGGTTCTGTAATAGCAAAGGCGGCTAACCTCTTGCCGGCAGCAACATCTGGTAGATATTTCCGTTTCTGCTCTTCAGTGCCATACTCCAGCAGTGGAATGATACCCAGGTCAACCGCCGCATAGCTGATAGCTACCGAGCTACAGACTCGGCTTAGCTCCTCTACAACCAGACAGAGGTCGAGACAACCCCCACCCAAACCATCATATTCTTCTGGAATGAAAACACGAAACATGTCACTGGCGGCGAGGTCTCTAATGATAGCCCAGGGGAATTCTTCCTTTTCATCAAGCTCAGCCCGCACCGGCAGTATTCTCTCTTCGGCAATCTTTCTTGCTAGACTTCTGATTGTCTTTTGTTGCTCGCTTAGAAAATACTCCAAGATAACCCCCTTCGGTTTAATTGATTAGTCGTTTGATTGGCATGGAAGAATAAATAGCAGCGAGGCTAAACTCATCATTTTAAGCCGAACCCAAACTAGACTTTACTAAAAACATTCCTGATATTGACATGGAGTTTCCTGCCTAATTTGGCAACGGCTTCATATCTGATTTTATTAAGTTCCCCTTGTTTTTCTTCAAATTCACTGCTTGAATAAAGCTTTTCCGGGTGTACATAAATATCATCAACCACCCTGATTGCGGCCGGCACCTGAAAGCCGGTAGGAGAATCTACCCAGTTTTCAAGCCCCCCTCTTATTAAGGAATCCAATATCCCCATGGTAAATTCTAACCTGATATCTCGGTAATGCTCTCCTTCACCAATTCCGCCGGTATTTATCAGGTAGTAATTCAAATGAGGCAGCCCCTTTAATATCTTATAGAAGATATTAGCATGCTGGGCTAAATCACCAGCCACAAAAGGGTCGTAGAAAAATTCGCTTCTGATTGTGCC
>JACQOL010000114.1 GCA_016202555.1 Chloroflexota bacterium
CATTATCATACTTGGCAGCTCTTTCCAGCAAACGGCTGTGTAGATAAAAGACATCACCCGGATATGCCTCCCGTCCCGGAGGACGGCGGAGCAGCAGTGAAAGCTGGCGGTAAGCCCAGGCATGCTTGGAAAGGTCATCATAGATGACTAGGGCATCTTTCCCTTCTTCCATAAAATCCTCGCCGATGGCACAGCCGGCATAGGGGGCTAGATATTGCAGGGCAACCGAATTAGCAGCATTGGCCGCTACTACTATCGTATGCTCCATCGCCCCCTGTTCTTCCAGGGTAGCGATCATGCGGGCTACCTTGGATGTTTTCTGCCCGATAGCTACGTAAATACAGGTTAAATCGCCGCCTTTCTGGTTAATGATAGTATCCAGGATGATGGCAGTCTTACCTGTTGAGCGGTCGCCGATAATAAGTTCTCGCTGTCCCCGGCCGATTGGAATCATGCTGTCTATTGCCTTAATACCGGTCTGTACCGGGGTGTTGACTGACTGGCGAATAGCAACGTTAGGGGCAATTCGTTCCAGGGGCCGGTTCCTCTCGCTCTTGATGACACCCTTGCCATCAAGAGGGCGACCCAGCGGGTCAACTACCCGGCCAATCAGAGCCTTACCAGTTGCTACCTCAGCAATACGGCCAGTGCATCGTACCTCGTCCCCTTCTTTGATACCGGTGTAGTCACCAAGGAAAACAGCCGAGACGCTATTCTCCTCCAGGTTCAAGGCAACACACATAAACACCTAAGTAAACTAAAGAAGCTAATTATATTTATCTGACCTCAGTTACCGTGCCGGTATCGACCATAGTTGCCGCCATACCAAATTGTTCAATCTGCTGCTTGATGACGGAAACAATGTCTTCTCCTCTGGTTGTCATTATACCTACCCCCTTTGTTCCCCCTCTCCTTCAAAGGGAAGAGGGGAGCTAGTTTGTAAAAGAGAGGTTTAATCCTCTCTTGAGTCTCCTTTTGTTACCCCTTTACCCCGCTCAGTTCTCTCTTCAAAGTCTCTAATCGGTTACGGATACTACCGTCCAGCAATTTACCGCCAATTTTGGCGACAATACCGCCGATTATTCTGGAATCTACTTCAGCCTTGATAACTACCTTCTTGCCGGATATGGCACCCAGGCGCTCGGCTAATTTTAGCTTGTCCGTATCATTAAGAGGGACAGTAGTCAAAACATCAGCCTGCTCAATACCTCGGTGGCTATCTAACAATCGCTGGTACTCTTCAGTGATTTTACCTATCAGGCTTAATTTGCCTTTAGCCACTAACAAATAGACTAAATTTAAGGTTAGCTGGTTGACATCACCTAGTTGCTCGGAAAGTAATTT
Organism: Chloroflexota bacterium; assembly: GCA_016202555.1. Taxonomy (GTDB): domain Bacteria; phylum Chloroflexota; class Dehalococcoidia; order Dehalococcoidales; family UBA2162; genus JACQOL01. The sequence goes on from JACQOL010000114.1 coordinate 1,345, forward strand.
AACCTTGTCATTGAAAGGGAACTTGGGATTCTCCATTGCTGCCATCAAGGCAGAATTTCTCGCCAGGTCAGCAATCTTTTTCAGTTCGGATTGCCATTTATCCAGCTCTTTCTTTTCCAGGGCAATCTCAAATATTGCCTGTGAATAGCGCTTGGCATAAACCGTTCCAGCCATTTAACTCCCTACATACAACAGGTTAAACTTCGTCAAACCGTCTTAGCCTTTCTTCAAGGTGGTGCTTTCTTTCAGGACTTCGTTAATAAGCTGGCGGTGTGCCTCTTTATCCAGAGAGCGGCTAATAACCTTCTCGGCAGCCAGTATTGTCAGGTCAGCGAACTCCTGGCGCAACTCATCAATAGCGTTATCTCTCTCCCGCTGAATCTCTACCCGTGCTCTGGTAATAAGGGTATCAGCGTCTTTTTTGGCGTCCTGTTGTGCCTGTTGTCTCAGTTCCTCCCCGGTTCGTACGGCACGAGTAATTACTGCCTGTCCTTCCTGGCTAGCCGCCTCAATTTTCTTTTTAGTCTCTTCCTCGGCATGAGTTGCCTGTTCTTTAATCCGCTCGGTCTGCTCCATGCTTTCTTTAATCTTTCTGGAGCGCTCATCAAGCATCTTCATAATCGGCTTATAGGCAACCAGATAGAGCAGCCCGAAAAGAAGGACAAAATTGACAATCTGGGCTGTTAGGGTAGGCAGATTAATTCCTAATCCTTCCAAAGTAGCTTCTCCTTAAACAGACTATAGCGACTTTATTGCCCCACTTTTATTAATGTGGTGCTAAAACGAATATCCAGGTAATCACTGCTGTTGCCACCGTTATCCCAATGACAACCGCGGCCGAAGCCATAACCACTAGTAAAGCTGGAATCCCACTTTCTTCCATACTTTTTCTCCTCTGACTTAAAACAATCTATACTACCAAAGCAAGTATAATTGCTACTATCAGGGCATAAATCGCGACCGCCTCGCAAAAGGCGATGGATAATATCATATTGGTCGTTATGGTACCACTCGCCTCAGGGTTACGCCCGATTGCCTGCATTGCCCCATAGCCTAAAATCCCAATCCCCAGCCCTGGCCCGATGGCACCTAAGCCCATCGCTAACCCCGCCGCTAACATCTTGACTGCTTCTGCATCCATTCTTTGTTTCCTCCCTCATAAAAAATTATAAACTATTACTCGCTGTTAACCGTCCGACTTTATTTCTTTTCGGCGCCATGACCGGCAACGGCAACAGTAGTAAATATCAGGGTTAGTCCGGCAAAGATAAGCGCTTGGATAAAGCCAACCATCAATTCAAGTCCGTAAAAGGGCACTGCGAATACCCATGGAACAAGAAAAGCAGCAATTAAAAGTAGTATTTCACCCGCCGTCATATTGCCAAAGAGACGAAAGGTAAAGCTGACAATACGGATAAATTCGCTCAATGTTTCTAAGATGCCGACAAAAATATCAATAACTCCGCTGAATAACCCGCTAAGCCCGGTTTTAAACTTCCCTCTAAATAGCTGACCGATGCTGCTAAAAAACCGCCCCACATTAATAAACTTGCTTAGATAATGAAAACCAAGTGACTTTATGCCAAAGAATTCAACAAAGACAAACGATACCAGTGCCAGAGCTAGAGGCATATTGACATCGGTATTAGCTCCCCGCAGCAGATGTGTCTCACCTTCAGCAGTATGAGCTGTTATTGAGCCAAAGCCAGGTAGCAGACTCAGCCAGGCATTCATCAAAACAAAGAGAAAGATAGTAGCTATTATCGGAAAGAAGCGGCGCCCGTTTTTCTCACCGGCAACACTCTGGCAAAAGCTGAGTAACTTTTCTAGAGCAAATTCGAGCAGGGTTTGTAATCTTCTGGGAATAAGCTTTAGCCGGCGGGTAACAGCATAGGAAAAGCCAACCAGAACGATAATGGTAAGCCAGGCGCCAATAATACTGTTAGTAATTGGAAAGCCAAGGATATGGGAAACAGTCTCGGCGGGAAGCTCAGGGTGCGGTCGGGGAACACTAATCCAGCTTGGTAATCCCAAATCACCGAGCAGGCTCTTGCCTAAAGGACCGCTGATAAAGCCAATGACAAAGAGGGCGAGAACAATAGCCAGAATCCCTATGATAAGAGGGAAGGAAAAACCAAGGCAGCCTTTTTTAGGCTTTCGTTCTTCACCTGGCTTTATTTCTTTTTGTTCGGGCACTAGCCTTTCCCCTTGTTTTGTTTATTATTATTGATATTTGGCTGAATCATCCGGTAGACACCGTAAAAAGCCATCCCAATCCCAGCCAGTAAGCCCACTATCACCAGGATAGGTTTGGTATTAAACTTGTTATCAAGCCAGAGCCCACCAAGGACACCCAAAATAATGCAGACCCCAATATACCACCCCATCCCCACCAGTCTTAAAGCCGCTTCCCATCTGCGCATACCACTGGCAGCATATCAAATCCGCTTGTTTAGTTCAAGCCCGCTACTTGTTGTTATTTACTGATTCATAGCCATAAAAAACCCTACAGCATTGTAACCGTAGGGCTTTCTATTGTCAATCCCCCAATCAAGGGATAATTATTGTTTCTAAGATTTACGTTTATCAAAGCCCTCCCAATCAAGACTGTTGATGAAATCGCGGAAAGCCGACATGCTCTTCATTTCTTCTTCGCTAACCTTTTTGCCCCCGCCATCAGCTCCATCTCTCTTCTCTTCTTCGAAAATGGGCTTACCTGTTTCCTTATCTAGCAGGATACCGGCTCTGTCCAGAACTGATTCCTCAACATAGATAGGGGCTTCCACTCTTACTGCCAGTGCCAGGGCATCGCTGGGGCGAGAGTCAATTTCTATTTGTCCTCTATCCACATTAAGGGTAATCTTGGCATAAAAGGTATCATTTTTAAGGTCGGTGACGATAACGGAGTTGATGGTAGCTCCTAAGGCATCAATAACTGAGAGTAACAGGTCATGAGTTAACGGTCTGGGAACACTGACTCCCTGCAGTTTTACGGCGATGGCATCGGCTTCGGCGGGGCCAATCCAGATGGGCAGGTAACGGTCAGCTATTTTCTCTTTTAGAATTACCACCCGTTGATAGTTCATCAGGCTAACCCGAATGCTATCAATAGTCATTTCTACCATGCTCAGACCTCCTCCATACCTCAATCACTGCCCTTTATTCTAATCCACCTGATTACTCTTGTCAACTGGAAATAGCATCAGTTTTATCTTTACTATAAGGTCGTTTAGTAACCTATCCTCAGTCAGGTTTTTATTTGGTAACCCCCTCCTTATAATTAAGAGAGACTTCGCCCTGGAGAGTTCAAGCCCAAAACTTTAATAAACTATCGGTTCATACCATTTTAGTCAAACCGTCTTGTTTATGTTATAATAGCATACCGAGTAAACTCAGGATTAAAAGGGATTAAAAGTTTGCTTACAATGAATAAGGAGGGGCACTAATGCCGGAAGGTCGTAAGACCATTGTTTGGTTTAACGAAGTTACCAAAAAGGATATCGCTCTGGTTGGTGGTAAAGGGGCTAATCTAGGTGAAATGACTAACGCCGGGATACCGGTGCCCCAGGGCTTTATTGTAACCGCTGAAGCTTATTTTGAATTTTTAAGGCAAACGCAAATCACCGATAAAATTCGTAAATTACTGGAACCGATAGATGTTAATCAGAGCAAGCAGCTTCAAGAGATTGCGGTTCAGGTCAGGCAGGTAATCTCCGAGGCGATTATGCCTGCGGAAATAGCTAGTGAGATTAAGAAGGCTTATATTAAGATGGGGCGGTGTTTAGTTGCGGTGCGTTCCTCAGCGACTGCCGAAGACCTGCCGGAAGCCTCCTTCGCCGGTCAGCAAAGAACCTTCCTTAACATACAAGGTGAGCAAGAAGTGGTAACTGCTGTTCAGGAGTGCTGGGCATCACTCTTTGAAGCCAGAGCCATCTTTTATCGAGTGCAGCAAAAGTATGACCATTTCCAGGTTGGCATCGCCGTCCCGGTGCAAAGAATGGTGCAGTCTGAGGCTTCCGGGGTGATGTTTACCCTGGAACCGGTAACCAGCGATAGAAGCAAGATAGCGATGGAGGCTGTCTTCGGGCTTGGCGAAATGATTGTCTCCGGAGAAGTAACACCAGATACATATATCGTCAGTAAAGATAAGCTAAAAATTATCAGTAAGGAGATTGCCCGGCAAGAGTGGAAACTGATAAGGAGAAAAAATGGTAAGGGGGAAGACTCTAATATCAGGGTGTCATTGACTCTTGAAGAGCAGGCACGGCAAAAAATAAGTGATGATGATATACTGGCTCTGGCAAAAATTGGTAAGCGTTTAGAGGAGCACTATCAATCTCCTCAAGATATTGAGTGGGCGAAAGAAGATGACAAACTCTTTATCGTTCAAACCCGCCCGGTGACTACTATCCGTGAGAAAATGGCCAGAGTCAGACCTAAAATTACCGCCCCGGTGCTGTTATCCGGGGCTGGCGCCAGCCCGGGTATCGCCGCCGGGCCAGTTCGATTAGTATCTGATGCCTCTCAAATAGACATGGTAAAAGTCGGCGATGTTCTGGTGGCAGAAATGACATCTCCTGACTTTGTGCCAGCAATGAAGCGGGCGGCCGCTATTGTTACTGAGCGCGGGGGTAGAACTGCCCATGCCGCTATCGTTAGTCGCGAGTTAGGCATACCCTGCGTTGTTGGCGCCGGGCGGGCGATGGCTACCCTAAAGAATGGGCAGATGATTACCGTGGATGGGGCTACTGGCAAGGTTTATGATGGTAAAGTAGCTATTGCTCCTAGAGCCGGGTCTCAAGCTAAGGCAAAGATAAAGAC
>JACQOL010000118.1 GCA_016202555.1 Chloroflexota bacterium
CCTGCTCGACCTTCCCGGGACGTGGCAGCATTACACCCTGCCTATCAGCGAGTTGACCCAAGAGCTATTTGAGGAAGGCAATGGTTTTGACGGCTCCTCGATAAGGGGTTTCCGTCCGATTCACCAGAGCGATATGCTGCTTATCCCCGACCCCTCCACCGCCATCGTTGACCCGGTGCTGGAGGTGCCAACTCTAAGTCTGATTTGTGATGTGCGCGACCCGGTTACCGGCGAGGATTATGACCGTGACCCGCGTCATATCGCCAAGAAAGCTGAGGCATATCTTAAATCGACGGGACTGGCCGATGCCAGCTACTGGGGCCCCGAGTTAGAGTTCTTTATTTTTGACAGCATTCGTTTTGAGCAGAATAGTCACAAAGGCTACTACGAGATAGATTCCAGTGAAGGTATCTGGAACTCCGGTAATAAGAATAGTGATAAAGATGATGAAGATAGTCATAATCTGGGCTACCGCCCTCGTCATAAAGAAGGCTATTTCCCGGTGCCGCCTACTGACCAGACCCATGGCATCCGTACCGAAATTGCCCTTAAGATGATGGAGGGGGGCTTAAAGATTGAGAAGCACCATCACGAGGTTGCCACCGCCGGACAGACTGAGTTTGGTATGCGTTTTGCTACCCTGACACGGCAGGCGGATAATGTCATGCTTTACAAGTATATTGCCAAAAACGTGGCTGTGCAGAATGGCTATACGGTGACATTTATGCCCAAGCCGCTTTTCCAGGACAACGGTTCCGGCATGCATGTTCATCAGAGTCTCTTCAAGGGCGAGAAGAATGTTTTCTTCGATGCTAAGGGTTACGCTCTGATTTCGCAGACGGCCAAATACTATATCGGCGGTTTGTTGGCACACTCCCCAGCCCTGCTGGCATTATGTGCTCCTACCACCAACTCCTACCGGAGGCTCGTCCCTGGTTACGAGGCTCCTATCAACCTGGTCTATTCAGCCCGTAATCGTAGTGCCGGCATTCGTATCCCGCTCTACTCTAAGAGTCCTAAGTCAAAGAGAATCGAATACCGCTGCCCGGACTCGAGCTGTAATCCGTATCTAGCATTTGCGGCCATGCTGATGGCTGGACTGGATGGCATCAAGAATAAGATTGACCCCGGTGCCCCCATTGATAAGGATATTTATGAGCTTGAGCCTGAAGAAAAGGCTAAGATAAAGTCCACGCCGGGTTCTTTGCTCGAGGTGCTGGAAGCATTAGACAAAGACCACGATTTTCTCCTGAAGGGCGATGTCTTCACCCAGGACCTACTGGACACCTGGATAAACTACAAGAGAAAGAACGAGTACGACGCTGTTGCTCTGCGTCCCCATCCCTATGAATTCCATCTCTACTACGATATTTAAGCTGGAGCCGCTAATTGATTAGCTGCCATTAGTGCTAATTCGTGGTATAATGATGAAAAATTGTCCCATGGGTTTGGAGGGCTAATGGCAGCTAAGGAAAGAGACGAATCTCAGGAGTATGTCCTGAAAACAGCTAAGGAGCACGATGTTAAGTTCATCCGGTTGTGGTTCACCGACATTTTAGGTGTCCTCAAGAGCTTCGCTATCACCGTAGAGGAACTGGAAGTGGCTCTGGAGGAGGGGATGGGGTTTGATGGTTCCTCAATCGAGGGCTTTGCCCGCATTGATGAAAGTGACATGGTGGCCCTCCCTGACCCTAATACTTTTCAGTTGCTCCCCTGGAGACCTCAAGAACATCACGCTGTTGCCCGGATGTTCTGCGACATTCTGAAGCCCGGTGGCGAGCCCTTTATTGGTGACCCAAGGTATGTTCTGAAGAGAAATTTGAAACGTGCCGCCGATTTGGGCTACACCTTTTATGTCGGACCGGAGCTGGAGTACTTTTATTTTCTGGATTCCAAGAGCACCGAGTGTCTGGATGCCGGTGGCTACTTTGATATGACGCCTCTGGACGCTGCCACCGACCTGAGGAGAGAAACGGTGCTTACTTTGGAAGAAATGGGTATTGGCGTTGAATACTCGCACCACGAAGTTGCCCCCAGCCAGCACGAGATTGACATGAGATACACTGATGCCCTGACTATGGCCGATAATGTGATGACCTACCGTCTGGTTGTTAAGCAGGTTGCTCTGAAGCACGGTGTTTATGCTACTTTCATGCCTAAACCGGTTTTCGGCATCAATGGCAGCGGTATGCATGTGCACCAGTCTCTGTTCAAAGGCGACCGTAACGCCTTCTTTGACCCGAACGATAAATATTATCTTACTAAAGAAGCTAAGTGGTATATTGCCGGTCTGCTTAAGCACGCTCCTGAAATCACCTCCGTTACCAGTCAGTGGGTGAATTCCTACAAGCGGCTGGTGCCTGGCTACGAGGCGCCAGTATATCTTTCCTGGGCACGGCGCAACCGCTCCGATTTAATCCGGGTTCCAGAGTACCGACCGGGTCGGGAAAATTCTACCAGGGTTGAATTCCGCTCTCCTGACCCCGCCTGTAATCCCTACCTTACTTTCAGCGTTATGCTGGCAGCTGGGCTGGAAGGTATTGAGAAGAAATACGAGGTGCCCGAACCGGTTGAAGAAAATGTCTATGAGATGTCTGAGCAGGAAAGGCAAAGTCGGAAGATAGCAACCCTACCGGCTAGTCTCTGGGAGGCGGTTCAACTCACTGAGAAAAGTGCCGTGGTGCGGGAAGCCCTGGGCGACCATGTTTTTGATGCCTTCATTAAGAACAAGAAGATTGAGTGGGACCAGTATCGAACACAGGTGACTGATTACGAGATTAAGAAATACCTGTCCATCCTATAAGCTAAATTTAGCTGAAGCCGATACAATTTGAGGTAATCATGTGAAGGAGGAATTAGCTTGCGACGGTTACGGGTTGGTCTGGCTCAGCTCAATACCATCGTGGGTGATTTTGCCGGTAACACGCAGAAGATTCTGAAATCCATCGCTGAAGCTAAATCCCTGGGTGTCGACCTGCTTACCTTTCCTGAGCTTGCCATCTGCGGTTATCCCCCTGAGGACCTCCTCTTTAAGCCACAGTTTATTGAGGAAAACCGGCGGTCTCTGGACAAGGTAATCGCTGCCTCCTCAGCAATCACTCTCGTCGTTGGCTTTGTCGATGCTAAAGAAGACATCTATAATGCGGCGGCATTAATCCATGACGGCAGGTTGGTAGATGTCTATCACAAAATATATCTGCCCAACTACGGCGTTTTTGATGAGAACCGTTATTTTCGGGCCGGTAATAAATGCCCGGTATATACTATTGCCGGAGTAGATGTCGGCATCAACATCTGTGAGGATATCTGGTATGAAGCTGGGTTAGCTACTGCCCAGGCCTATGCTGGGGCTGAGGTCATCATTAACATCAGTGCCTCACCATATCATTTTGGTAAGGTGTCCTTCAGGGAGAGAATGCTGGCGACACGTGCCTCGGATAATGTGGCTATCATTGTTTATAATAATTTGGTAGGCGGGCAGGACGAGCTGATTTTTGATGGTAACAGCCTGGTGCTTAATGAAAAGGGGGAAACGATTGCCAGAGGCAAGCAGTTTAAAGAAGACTTGATAGTCGTTGATGCTGATGCCGAGGCTGTCTTCAGGACACGCCTTCATGACCCCAGGTGGAGAAAAGAGACGCTCTTGCCTGATGAGTCGCGGTGGCATAGAAGTAAGGCGGTGGTTTCTGAAGCTCCTTTAACTTCCCTGAAACCACCGCTAGCTAAAAGACGGGTTAAGGTCTCCCGCTTTCCTGGGGAGGTCTATGGTGCCCTGGTACTGGGTACACACGACTATATTTTGAAGAATGGTTTTGAGAAAGTGCTGATAGGTCTATCTGGGGGTATTGATTCCAGCTTGGTGGCTACTATTGCTGTCGACGCCCTGGGGAACTCTAATGTAGTCGGGGTGTCAATGCCTTCAAGATATTCTTCTCCCGGGAGTGTTTCAGATGCCAAGCTTCTGGTAAAGAACCTGGGTATCAGGTTGATAACCATCCCTATTGAGAAGGCTTTTCAGGCTTATCTGGAGATGTTGGCTGAGACTTTTGCCGGGACTAAGCCGAATGTGGCTGAGGAAAACATTCAGGCCCGCATCAGGGGTAACATTCTTATGGCGATATCGAATAAGTTCGGCTGGCTGGTGCTTACTACCGGCAACAAAAGCGAAATGGCTACAGGCTATACGACATTATATGGGGATATGGCCGGTGGTTTTGCCGTTATTAAGGATGTGCCCAAGACGATGGTCTACGAGCTCGCACGCTACCGGAATTCGCTGACTGATGCAAATCTAATACCGGACAATATTCTCACTAAGCCGGCTTCAGCAGAATTAAGGCCTGAACAGCTCACAATCGAAGCTCTGCTGCCTTTTAACCAGCTTGACCCTATTCTTACTGCCTATGTTGAGGAAGATAAAAGCATCGAGCAGATAATTGCCCTGGGTATAGATGAAGCGGCGGTAAAGCGGGTTGCCCAAATGGTGGATAAAAGTGAGTATAAGCGCCGTCAGTCACCCCCGGGGATTAAGATAACCCCGAGAGCCTTCGGCCGTGATAGAAGATTGCCGATTACCAATCGGTTCAAGGGTTGATAAGACAAGCTAAAAAGATAATTTAGGTTACTCGGTACACCTCCCATTGGTATCTCCCCGCAATCATTCCAACTACTTTCGGTAGAATTCAGATGGAATTCAGTAAGAATCCACCACCCTCTGCAAAAGTATTAGTGCTTTACATATGTTTGACATTTGTCATTTGGCTGACTACAATGATGACCAACTCTATCTATTTTGAGGAGCAGCGGAGTGGCTATTGAGTATGTGGCTTATAATGAGGCCGGTAATATAGTTGCCGGGGCTTTAGAGGTTGAGTCCTCGGAAAGAGCATTGGAGGCTCTTTCGGCGGCTAACCTTGTTGTTTTCAGCTTGAAAAAGCAGCGCCGATTGCCCTCTCTGTCTGAGCTTATGCCCACTTTGTTCGGAGTTAAACCGTCGGATGTCATCACTTTTACTCGTGAACTTGATTCTCTTCTGTCATCAGGAATCACTCTTCTCTCATCATTAAGGGTACTATATGAGGTGACCGAAAAAAAGGCTTTTAAGGAGGTTATCCATTCTGTCATGCGAGAGGTCGAATCTGGGAATTCCTTTTCCCAGGCTTGCTCCAAGCAACCATCGGTTTTTCTCCCATTCTATATTCGTTTGCTTCAGGTAGCTGAGGGTACCGGGGAACTGACCAAAATTCTGGCTGATATAGTGATTCACATGGAGAAACAAAAAGCCCTCCTTAGTAAAATCAGGAGAGCCACCACATATCCTGCCATTGTGCTGGCGGTAGGCATAGTGGCTGCGGTCATACTTACTACTGTTGCTCTCCCGGCATTAACCGCTCTTTTAGCCGAATATCGAGCTAAGATGCCAATTTCTACCCGGATTCTGATTGGTTTTGGTGATTTTAGTAAGGCCTACGGCAAATATGTTTTGGGCTTTGTTGTCGTCCTGGCTCTGTTCGTTTGGCGCTATATTAAGACATCATCGGGGGAAAAAAGATGGCATCGTTCCATCCTCAAGATTCCAGTTATCGGCCGGATAATCTATAACAGTCAAATGGCACGTTTGTGTTCCAGTCTGGCTACTCTGCTTGGTGGGGGATTATCGACTTCTGAGGCAATAAGACTCAGTATTGAAGCGAGCGATAACGCCTCTTTTCAAGAGGGACTGACCGGGGTCTACCGTGAAGTGTTGACTGGGAGCCGGCTTGAGCCCGCCATCATAAAGCAAAATTTTTTTCCGCGCCTGTTTTCCCAGACCGTCGGCATTGGTGAAGAAACCGGTTCCCTTAGAGTAAATTTGAGCGGTCTGGCTACTTTTTACGAGCAGGAAACTGATAGAGTTACCGCCAGAGCTACTGACCTGATTGAGCCAATAATGATTTTGATTATCGGAGTCATTGTCGGGTTTATCGGCGTTGCCATCATATCAGCTATCTATGGCATGATTTCTCAGATAAGATAACTGCTGCTAAAAAGG
>JACQOL010000117.1 GCA_016202555.1 Chloroflexota bacterium
GGCTTAACACCGGCTTGGTGGCTCTTACCCGCCAGTAGTAGGTAGTAGCCGTTTCCAGGGCTGGCAAACGGGCTGAACTTCCTTCAGTATTACCTTCAAACCCGCTCGGCACGGTGGAAAAGTCGGTATCGTAGTCAAGCTGCCACTGATATTGGGTAGCACCCCTTAGTGACTTCCAATCAAGGATAATATTCCCAGTAGCGATACCCGGGGCTGTGTTAGACGGTGCCGTTAAGGTAACCGGTGAGGTTAAACTATCAGTATAGGTCATCAGCCTGGTATTGTGGCTATCAACCGACCACATTTGATTACCTGATAACCAGAGCCCGCTCAGAGTAACCCCATCATCAAGCCCACCGGTAACCGTTTCAAAGGTTACTCCCAGCGGATAGGTTGGGGCAAGTGAACGCTCCATACCACCATTAGCCTTGGAGTTAGCAGCGTATAAGGTACCATCAGTCGCTACCCTTATCTGACTGACTATCCCACCGACAGGTAGGGTGCCATCGATTCTTACCCAGCTGGTGCTTTTGTTAATGATATAACGATAAATACCGTTACTGGCATTGTTGCTAGCCGCATAGACAGTATTATTGCGACTGAAATCAGGGTCAAAGGTAACTGATATTAAGCCGATAAGGGGTGATGAAGTAGTATCCGGTGGCAGAGGTCTAAACGAGGTGCCATTATCGCTAGACCAGTAGACCCAGCCGCTAGTATTACCTATCAGGATAGTTTTATCATGCTCATAGTTGGGTGAAATAGCGATAGACTGTAACGCTTGGCTACCAGCGACTACCCCGGTAGCATAAGAAAAACCGCCATTGGTGGTGCTGTAGACCAGTCCATGACCACCATCATAGCCACCAACGAACAGACTATCATCATTAGCTACTGTCCATATATCAAAGAGAAACGGAGCATCCCGACGGGTGAAGGTTTGCCCATTATCGCTTGATTTCCATATTACCGAATTACTGCCCTTAGTTCCGGCTAAAAACACTACTTGATGGCCGTTACCGTATTGCCGAGGAAGCTGAACCGAGTTAATGCTGTCGGCACTGGCAGTGCTACTGGTAAGCACTCTGTCCCATTTTACCCCACTATTTCGGCTCCGCCACAGACTATGCTCAATATGCCCGCTATCAAAGGTGAGCAGAAACAGGGTATTATCCTGAGCATAATTAGGGGATGGGGCCAAACCAACGATAGCGCTCAAAGTGGTATCAATTAAACTCACCTGATTCCAGCTAATACCCCCATCGGCAGTAAGAGAAAGGGCGCTCTCGGTGCCGCTGGTCGCCACATAAGCACGACGGCTACTGGTGAAATCAGGAGCCATAAGCACTTCAGTTCGGGATTGTCCGCTGGGGGCTTTACGGCTTCTTGTCCAGTTAACACCACTATCGGTGCTAACATAGATTTGGGCGCTCCCGGCAGCCCCCGCCAGCAGGGTAGCCCCGGTAGTATTGCCACTCACCGCTAGCCAAGCAACACCAAGCTGATTATACCCGTAGTTGAAACCAATATTAAGGTCGGCAACTATTGAACTCTCCGGCATTGCCCGGCTGTAAATTATATAAGCATCGCCGTTGTTACTGGAGCTATTAATGCCAACAAAGAGAGTAAAAGTATCCCGGGTGGCTCCGTAATTAGCCGGGAAGGCGATGCTGGCGCTTTGTGAAACTACACTATGAATAGTAGCATCACTGAAATTTTGCCCCCAGTCAGCATCACCGACTTTAATGGTAACCATAGTATCTATTTCGTTAGTAACCACTGCCACAAGCTGACCGTCACGGGCAAAGTTTGGGGAGAAGGCTACCCGCAAAACATCATAATTACTGATATTGGTGCTGCTCCAGCCCCAGAGCGGCTGACTCTCATCCAGAATATAGACACCTCCGTATTGTGAGCTATCAGTATCTCGCGTGCCAACAGCAACAAGGTAGGTATTATCATTGCGGGTAATAGTGATGCTAGTGATGGTGATATTGTTACTGCCGGCTCCGCCCGGCTTGGGGGGAAAAAGGGTAAAAGTATTACCCGCATCCACCGATTTATAGAGCTGGGATATTGTGGCGTAGTAGATAATTTTAGCGTCATCAGGAGCAGTAGCAATGGCAACTATGGCATCCTTAACTTTACCAGTATCAGACCAGCTCTGACCTTCATCTTGCGATTTGAAGAGGGTAGAGCTTGTCCCAGAGGCGCTGACGACGTAGGCGTAGAGGGTACCATCAGGCGCCATCGTCAGCTGCCGAACATCTGAACCACTGGCTAGCACCCAGTTATCAGCCTCACCCCCAATGGGCATCTTAACCTGGGACCACTTATTAACTTCATCCGGGGCAGCCACCACCGGATGAGAGGAAGGCAAGGCAGACAGACTCATCACTAAAGCCAGTACCAGAGCAGCCAGAAGGATTTTAGCTGTCGCCATATGGCGAATTTTAGCCTTAGTCTAGAGTGAAGTCAATTTTTCATAACCCTAGCATTTTAATCCCTCTCCACTCAAAGAGGTTTTGTATCAAAAGTAAGTTCATTTATGTCACCCTGAGCACATTCACTATGTTCAGTATAAACTCCATGAAGAGTCTCGGAGTGGTGGGAATTATTGGCTCACCACCAGCCCCACACCGACCCCGCCTTAAATACGGAGCTTCGTCGCTTCGCTCCTCAGAATGACATTTGATACAAAGGCAATTCAAGGGGAAAAAGGGGTAGGTCACTATAAACAATAAAGAAGGGAGGTCACCTAAGGCGACCTCCCTTGAGTATCTTGGTCAGGTTTTATCCTTCAAGCCGAACTAGGCTACACGCCGGGTTCGAACAATCAGGACAATCAAGGCGATAATCAGTACCGCGCCAACCAGAATTATTATCCACAGCAAATAGCTTGGAATCGGTTGTGGAGTTGACACCGGTACCTGAACAATCTGTGCTGGCGGAGCCGGTTCCTTCTGAACAATTACAGTTGGAGCCGCTGCCGCCGGTGGCACTGGTTTTGCCATGGTCGTGAAGACGCCCTGTGCGTAGTCACTACCAGGAGCACTCTTGCCAGGCGCTGCCGCAGCCGTTGTAGCTCTTACCTTCCAGTAGTAGGTAGTACCATAGGAAAGGGTCTCGCTCTTGTAGAAGGCTGTAGCTACATTATGACTGTATTCGATGATGCCGAAGGTCTTATCGGTGGATACTACAAGTTCGTAGCCGACTGCCCCCGGATACGCCGTCCAGTTGAGTACCGGCTCAATTGAAACATTTTCAGCACCAAGTACTGGTGCAACGATGCTGGGTGGTGCAATCACAGCCGGTGCAGGTACTGGGCCGGCTACCAGGACAAAGGGAGTGCCCGTTAAATCACTCGTCGTCGGGACGGTCGGGGTGGTAGCTCCCACTGCCTTGATATTAGCCCAGACGAAGGTACCGTCGCCACTGACACCCTGGTCGCTAGCCGCAATCCACTTGCCTTGCAGCCCGCTCCAGAAGTAAAGCTGGGTAGTGGAGGTAATGCCCGTGGCATAGAACTTAGCACTGACTGTCGTGCTGGAGGCCAATGAGATGTAGACATCGTAATAGGCACCCGTTAACGGGGTGTAAGCCGGCGCCACTGTCTTGGGATTAGCCGCAAGCTTACTTAGTGTAATCTGGGCGGCAGGATCGGTAGTTACACCATCGACTGCAACGCCAGCTGAGGTTGACGCGTCAAGACTCTTGGCAACAGTAGCGACGGTAGTGGTGCTTCGAGCTGCCGAGGTATCAGCCGTCAGGAAGGGTTTGAAGGTAACATAGTCACTCATTATATCACCCTTACCCGCCGAGTTGCCCGAGGCATTATAGGGACCGGTGGCATCGCCCCACCAGTTAAGTTTGGCGTTAAGGCTGTTGACGCTGTCCTCGTTACGCAGCCCCTTAGTATTACCGCTGAAGCTGTTGCCATTCACCAGAACTTTGTCGCCATTAGCGGTAACCTTCACCGAGAAGCCCTTATTGCCCTTGATAGTATTACTCTCTACGGTAACACCGGCATTAGCTCCGATGGCTACCGTGCCCTTGGCCGCATCACCGGTGCCGCTCAGGACGGAGTTAGTAATAGTGTTCGCCTGGATGGTGGCTTTAGAAGCGGCGTTGTTAATATCAATTGCCTTTTCCAGTTGGTCAAAGGTGCTGGTCTTGATGACGACACCGACGCTACCAACAGCATCGGAGTAGCCAATACCGCCAGTCCCATCACCAGTGAAAGTGCTGGTCGCCACTACCAGCGAGTTGGTGGCCGTGGTCAGTGCGACTGTAGTTTCAATCGCTTTATCACTGACCATCCCAGGGTCCCCATCCAGCTTGAAGGTAACGCTGGTAATCTTAGCCGTGGCACCAGCCGCAGCCAGTTTGACCCCAGTATCAGTTACCGTGCCTGATTGCGTGTCAATGGTATCATTCGTCATCGTCAAGCTGATAGAGCTACTGGTCAGGAGGGTCACCCCACTGGAGGACGACCTCTTGGTCAGGGTGCTGTTCTTGATGGTAGCAGTGTCAGCACCACTTTGAAGCGTTAGCGTGCCCTTGATGGTCACCGAATCCAGTGTGAAGCCAGTGCCGTTGATGCTGACCGCATCAGCGCCGCTCGTGCCACCAATAATTGTTTCCGCGGCCGTGCCTGTAGCCATAATGGTCAGGTTGTCTAACCCGCTAGCTACGGTCACATTTTCAGGGTAGGTACCCGGGGCAACCTTGAGGGTATCATCGTCAACCGCTGCGTTGACAGCATCCTGGATGGTGCCGTAGCTGCCAACAAAGTTACCCAGCTTGTTGTAGCGGTCGACTTTTCCCGGGACGGCGATAGTATAAGCCGCTGAGTCTACCGCAGTAGTCTCCTGGCTCGTCTTGACATTTAAGATATAGCTCCCCGCTGCATTCGGGTTAAAGATACCGGCACCAGTGGCGAACTTAACCGCCATATGGACTGGCCCGGTCGTGCTGCCTATAGCAGTTGGAAATGTAACGACAAAGGTTCTTGAGGTTGAAGTGAAGGTAACATTATCTGCTCCGGTATAAGTGGCGGCATTATCTTTCGAAACCGAAATGCTAGCCGACATGTTAGTCGAAGCGTAGTCCGCCGCGGGTACCGTGGTGCCGCTGGGGAAGACCACTGTGATGGTATCCGTGCCCGCTGTCAACCCGAAGTAGGTATCAAACTTAATGACATACTGCGCGGCCGAGCTAATAGTGGTCGGCGTTACCGTTACCGCGGGAGCGCTGATTGTTGCCAGGGCCGGGGCCGCAAAAGCGAGCATGCTGGCTAAGACAACAA
>JACQOL010000115.1 GCA_016202555.1 Chloroflexota bacterium
ACCTTACACCGTCCGCAGGTAAGGCAAGTATAAGCGATTGCTGCCGCCTTCTCCCGGTTCTGGCTAATGAAATCCGCCCAGACAGCCCCAACACTGCTAAAGCACTTATCGCCAAAATGGCCGGCAGTGACGGCATAGACCGGGCACTCATAGAGACAGCCACCACATCTGAGGCAATACAATGCCTGACAGAGTACGGGGTGCCTGGCTAGCTCAGTTCTACCGGCATCCATAAAAATGACATGAAGCTCTTTAGGACCGTGGGCACCATAAGTGGTTACCTTCTCAATATCACCGGTCTTGCTCGGGCCTGATATCAGGCTGACATAAGAAGGAACAGTATAATTGGCATACCTCCAGGTTACTTCGGCAACCTTAAAGGCATCGCCGAGAGTTGGCACTAATTTTTCCATCCCCACCAGAGCAATGTGAACCGGTGGTAAAGCGGTAGATAGGCGAGTATTTCCCTCATTCTCAATGATGACTAAAGTGCCGGTATCAGCGGCAACTACATTAGCCCCGCTAATACCGACATGCGCCTGGACATATTTTTCTCGGAGCAGCAGTCTGGCTGTTTCTACCATCCTGGCGATATCATCGGGTGGGTGCTTTTCTCCGCTAATCTTCGTAAGAAGCTCAGCAACATCCTCCCGGGGGATATGAATTGCCGGCGAGACGATGTGCATCGGTCGTGAATTTAGCTTTTGAATAATAAACTCACCCAAATCGGTTTCGTAGACCTCGTTACCCAGTGCTTCGAGATGCTCTCGTAAGTTAATCTCCTCCCCGGTCATGCTCTTACCCTTGACGATAATTTTATCTTTCCCAACCAGATTTCCAATGATTTTCAGCGCCTCGTCGGCTGTTTTAGCGATGTAGGCTTTGCCGTGGTTAGATTCAATAGCCTCGCTTGCCTGCTGGGCAAGTTGCTCCATCTGACCAATTGCCTTTACCTTTATTTCCCGCACTTCCTTAGCTAGCTGGATAGTGTGGGGGAACTTCTTCAGGGCCGCATTCGTATTCGCCCGATAGCTGGCAATCGCCCGGGATAGAGCCAACCGGATGCGCTTATTATGAGCGGCGTCCATTATTTCTTTCTTGTATTCTGTAAAAACAGTCATTCGCCAGATACCCCCATCGCCATTGCCACAATTTGTGCCAGGTCAAGGACTTTTACATTATCAATCTTAAGTTGGCTCAGCCCAACTTTAAGCTGCATAATACACGCCGGGCATTGAGTAACGATAATCTCGGCTCCGGTAGCCACCAACTCCCGGGCTCGATTCACAGCGCAAATCTCGCTCAGCTCGGGAAAGACAATCTCAAAACCCCCGCCACCTCCACAGCAGGTTACCCACTCACCACTAGTCCCCTCCGGTTCAACAAACTCAATTCCCTTAATCGCCCGTAATATACGGCGCGGTTCATCAACCAAACTGAGATAACGCACCATCTGACAGGGGTCATGGTAGGTAACCTTAACCGCTTCCGGGAAGCGTAGCTCAAGAGAGGGGAGATTCTCAGCGACCACCTCACAAAAATGCTTGACTACCAAGCCATCTCCCCCGACAGCACTGGTCATCAAATTGCGAAGGGTATAGGTACACGAAGGAACAATACTGATAATTTGCTTGACACCGCTTGATTTCAGGTGGCCAGATACTTCTTGGGCGTGCCGACTGAATTCTTTGTGCCGTCCGGCATAGTAGAGTAATCCGCCACAGCAAGGCTCCCTCTCAGCCAGATAGCCAAACTTCAGGCCCAGTTTACTCAGCACTTTAACCGTATCCAGTAGCGGTCGGGCACCGGTGTCACTGCTTCTGCCAGCCACCCGTGAATAAAGGTTGGTAGCATCAAAGCCAAGCTTCTTCTGAAAACTGGCCAGGCTTATCGCCATTTCGGTGTTAATGGCGCTTTTATCTATTTTCCTTAGCAAGGAAAGAAGAGATTCTAACTCGCTGAGATACTGATAACCACAGCCGGCAAAGAATACCGTCTCGCTTTCTTTGGGCAGATTAAGGTTCTTCGCCCACCTCGCCCCCTTTTCCTTACTCGCCCCAAAAAGATTGTCTTTAGAGATAATGTTATCAGCGAGATAGGATAACCCTGGAGGAATCAACTCCTTATTAGCCTTCATTCTTTATTGTCCAACAAGATTATCCAACGAGTGTTTTGTATCATTACCGGGGACTTCTTGACATATTTATTATGGCAGAACTTGGTAATCTTGTCCAGCCCGTTGACCGGATAATTTGCGGGGTGTATATTAACAATTGTAGTATAGATTATGCATGTTGGCGTCTGTAAAATCAGGTTTCGCTTACCGGAGAACCTGTCTCTGAAGGATAAAAGAGGAGTGTTGCAACCTATCATCAGCCGGGTAGGCAACAAGTTTAATGTTTCCGTAGCTGAAGTTAATGACCAGGATTTATGGCAAATAGCGACTCTCGGCATCGGCTGTGTCAGTAACGATAAACGGCATGCTAATGAAGTCCTGTCAAAGGTAGTCGAATTCATTACTAGCGGTCGCTTTGAAGTAGAGATACTTGACTACGAGATTGAGATTCTGTCTGTTTTCTAATCTTTCGGCAAAATAACATTTCCTGGTTAAACTATGCTATGGAAACAACGGCTTTCCTGGACTATCTTACCGCTCAACCGGCTTATCGCCAGCAGATTGTTCATATTGAGCACCTTTCAGCACGTCCGCCGAGCTATGCTGAATTAGCCGAGCCTCTGATGCCTGACCTGCAAGATTGCCTCAAACAGCGTGGTATTGCCTCTCTTTATACTCACCAGGCGGAGGCGGTGAATAATGCCCGGCAGGGCAAAAATGTGATGGTGGCAACTTCAAGCGCCAGCGGTAAAAGCTTATGCTACAATATCGCCGTAATCCAGGCACTCTTAAGCGAACCCACCAGCCGGGCTATTTACCTTTTCCCGACTAAAGCCCTGGCTCAAGACCAGCTACGGGCTTTGCGGGAGCTGTTTTGTCCCGGTTTATTCAGGGCAGAAGAATTTGCTACCTTCGATGGCGATACACCAACGGCGGAACGGGCTGAGGTAAGGAACCAGTCCAGGATAATATTGACTAACCCGGATATGCTTCATGTCGGGATACTTCCCAATCACCAGTCCTGGGTAAGGCTGCTGCGGAACCTGAAGTATGTTGTAATCGATGAAGCCCATATCTATCGCGGTGTCTTTGGTTCTAATGTTGCCGGCGTGCTGCACCGCCTGCGCCGCCTGTGTCGCTTCTATGGCTCAAGCCCTACTTTTATCTCCTGCTCAGCCACCATCGCTAACCCCGGTGAGCACGCCGAAAAGCTCACCGGTTTACCCTTTAGCGTGGTTGACAATGATGGCTCTCCCCATGGTAAGAGAGATTTTGTCTTCTGGGAACCGCCAATCATCGACAAAGCGAAAAGCCTGCGCCATAGCGCCAATAGCGAAGCTACTGCCTTATTCACCGAGTTAGTCAGCCGGGGGGTTCGCACCCTGGCCTTTGCCCGCAGTCGCCGGCTAACCGAGCTTATTTATACCTATTCACGGGATAAATTAGCCAGAATTGACCCGGCTCTGGCAGAACGAATCAAGGCTTACCGGGCTGGTTATCTACCTGAAATGCGGCGTCAAATAGAGCAGGAGCTGTTTAGCGGGCAACTTCTCGGGGTGGTAGCTACTATCGCTTTAGAGCTAGGCATTGATATTGGTGACCTGGAGGCCACAATCCTCACCGGCTACCCGGGCAGTATCGCCGGCACCTGGCAGCAGGCGGGGAGGAGCGGCCGAGGGCTAGAAGGGTCATTAAGTTTTCTTATCGCCCTGGATAATCCTCTCGACCAGTATTTTATGCACCACCCTGACTATTTTTTCCAAAAAAGTGTTGAAAATGTCCTGGTCAACCCGAATAACCCTTATATTCTGCGAGCCCATTTATTGTGCGCTGCCTGGGAGATGCCCCTAAACAGTAATGATGAACTAATCTTTGGGGCCTCCTTTCGGCAGGAAAGAGATGAACTAGCCGAACACGGTCTAATCCGGGAGCGCCTCCGGCAATGGTATCCTTCATCAGCTATCGCTTATCCGGCACAAAAAATCAATATCCGTTCTACCTCAGGAGAGAACTTTACCCTTTTTGATACCACCTCCGGTTCTCTATTAGAAACGGTAGAGGCCAGTGTTGCTTTCTTTCAGATACACCCCGGGGCTATTTACCTCCACCAGGGAGAATCCTACTTGGTTACCAGTCTGGATTTACTGGGTCGTACCGCCTATGCTGTGCCGACTGACGTTTCTTATTATACTCAGACTAAAGAAATCGAGGATTTACGTATTGTTAAGCTAACTCGCAGTAAGAATTGCGGGTTGGTTAAGGTGTGCCTAGGTGAGGTCGTGGTTACTAATACTGTTGTTGGCTTTAAGAAAAAGGCTCAATTCACTGAAGAGGTAATCGGTGAGGAGCCGCTTGACCTGCCCCCGCAGCGTTTTTCTACGGTTGCCCTCTGGTTTGACCTGCCACAGGAAGCCATCACTCGACTGGAAAAGGAGCAACTGGACTTCGCTGGCGGCTTACACGCTGTTGAGCATGCTGCAATCGGCATCCTGCCTCTATTCGCCTTATGTGACCGTAATGATATCGGTGGCGTATCCACTCCTCTCCACACCGATACCGGCCGAGCCCAGATATTTATCTATGATGCTCATCATGGTGGCATCGGTATTGCCGAGAAGGGCTTTGAATTAGTGACGGAATTATGGCAAGCCACGCTTAAGGTAGTTAACGAATGCCCCTGTGAAGAGGGTTGCCCGAGCTGTATACAATCACCCAAGTGTGGTAACAATAATCAACCGCTGGATAAAAAAGCCGCTCAGATATTACTAGAAGGACTGCTGCATTAAAATCGGCAGCAAGTTACAGAGTCGATTTGACTCTGCTGCCTTTTCAGTATTATAGTTGGCAGCGTTGGGTTTTAATGGAGAGAGTCTGCCCGATAATCAATCAATGATTTAATATAGGAGTCTATTCTTATGAGAACAGGAAAGTGGTTTGTCTCAGCTCTGCTAATATTAACGATTACCTTTATGGGATGCACCTCGCAAAATGGCAAGACTGAGTCGATTACTCCAGCCGCAACAGATAACTTTTCTCGGATATCAGTAACCGATTCACTGCTTGGTATTCAGGCAACACTCGAGTCCATTTATACCCGGGCCAATCCATCGGTAGTTAATATTCAGGTGCTTCTCCCATCCAGTCTACCCAACCATAGTGGGGGTGCTCTAGGGTCAGGTTTTGTGTGGGATATCCAGGGTAATCTGGTGACCAACAACCACGTTGTGGACGGTGCCACCAGAATGACGGTTACCTTTTATGATGGAACGACTCTCGAAGCCAGTCTAGTAGGGACTGATGCTGACAGTGACCTGGCGGTAATAAAGGTAAATCCAAAAGAAATACAGCTTCAGCCGGTTACGATGGCTGATTCCAGCCAGCTTAAAGTGGGACAGCTAGCTATCGCTATCGGTAATCCATTTGGCCTTCAAGGCACAATGACGGTAGGTTTTGTGAGTGGCTTAGGGCGGCTACTACCTGCTAACGAGAATGCAGTAGGACCAAGTTACAGCATCCCGGACATCATACAGACCGATGCTGCTATAAATCCGGGAAACTCCGGGGGTGTACTGCTGGACGCTACTGCTAAGGTCATCGGTGTGACCTCGTCTATTGCGACGACATCTGGGACATCGGCAGGAGTCGGCTTCGCTATTCCTGCGGCAATTGTGGAGCAGGTCGTTCCCGCTTTGATTAAAACCGGCCACTATGACCATCCATACTTTGGGATTGGTGTCGTCTCATTAAACCCCGACCTGGCCACTGCTATGAATCTGCCATCAGGTCAGCGAGGAGCTCTAGTACAAACTGTCACACCAGACAGTCCGGCTGATAAAGCTGGGCTCCAGGCAAGTCAAAACCAGACGACCATCAACGGTGAGCAGATGTCTGTCGGGGGCGACGTTATCATTACCTATAATAATCAAGTTGTTAAGAGTACGGATGACCTTATCTCCTTCCTGGCCCGCTCGGGGTCAGTCGGACAAACTGTTACTTTAACTTTACTACGTGATGGTAAGCAAATTCAGGTGAAGGTTACGCTCGGGATTCGGCCCAGCTCATAGATGATGTCAAGCGGGGAAGTTACCTCTGTCCGGTAGGTATCCTGCCTGCTCTATTTTTTCAGATGGATACCATCGCAGAAGGGCTTATTTTCGCTTTTACCACAGCGGCACAAAGTAACCCGATTACGGATTTCATAGGTAGTACCGTCAGCACTCTCAATAGGAATACCGCCGTGTACCCAGAAGGGACCGTTTAGCCCCGCGAAGGGGTCTTCGACCAGCTCAATAGACGGCTCAAACTCCGGCTCAATTAAGTTACCCTCTTTATCCCAGACAATAAGGCGGCCGGAGGGGCAATTAGCCGCCTCTTCGATAGCAATTTCCCTGGCTTCTGGCTCATCAGAGTACTCAGTAAGCGTCCATATTCCACCCGACCGGTCGCAGAACCCAGCGTGAACACACAAGTTAGGCAGGTCAGTTAATGTCAGACCGGGACCCTTCATGATTTTAGCCTGCTCAAGATAGGGCTGTCGGCTGGCTGTTTCGGTATCGTCAAACTCGATTTGCTCGTGAATGTTATCACAAAACGGTTTGTTATTAGATTTTCCGCAGCGGCAAAGCTTGTAAGTTTTCTCTACCGGGTATTTCTTGCCGGGTCTCCATCGATAAGGTATCCCACTGGCATCTAATACGACTGTGTTTACCCTTAGTGGAATCCCGCCATATACAATATAGGGGCCATTCTTAGTTATTTTGATTTTGAAGCGATTATTTAATGGTTTCTTGAAAGCCTTTTTGTTTGTTATTGCCATACTCTCCCCTTTTTACCTGCCAGGTGTGAAATCGAGAATATTTAGTCTGAGTTTTTCTTGTCCACCCCAGTGGTCTACCTCCAGATTATAGACGATGTCAAGCAGGGAAGACGTCTCAGACAAATAGCTACCCAGGCCAAAACCTACTCCATCCCAGACTGTACCATCCTGCTTTATCTTTAGCCTCAGGTGCTCCCCATGAGTGCCCATACTACGGACAGCAACAACCTCTGCCCGGCGACTGAGAAAGTTAGGCGCCGGGTTGCCACGACCAAACGGAGCTAACTGCTGAATAATAGGAAAGGTATTACCGCCAAGGTTAGATAAACTCACTTCCATATCTATATCCAGCTCAGGGCGAAGGTCAATTCCGCCAAGCTGGGTAGTGGCTAGCTCCAGAAGGGTCTGTTGCAAGCGAGGCAAGTTGCTGGTAGGCATAGTAAAACCAGCCGCCTGCGAGTGTCCACCAAAATAAGTGAAGAGACTATTGCACTGGGTTAAAGCCTGGATAATGTTAAACTCAGGGATGCTACGGCAACTCCCGCTACTCACTTGCTCACCGCTTTTAATCACAACAGCGGGACGGTAGAATTCCTCGGTTAATTTACCGGCGACCAGCCCGCAGACACCAATCGGAAAATCGCTATCACTAACGAGGAGCAATGGTGAAACTTTCTGAGCCACTATTTGCTCTCTAGCGGTAGCTAAAGCTTTGCTGGTCAATCTTTGTCGTTCAACATTCTTTTGCTCTAGCCATAATGCCAGCTCGTGAGCCTCCTGTGGTGACTCAGTCATCAGCAACCGATAGCTACTCATGGCATGTTCCAGCCTACCGGCGGCATTTAAGCGAGGGGCAAGGCTCCAGGAGATACTTTCAGCATCAAGACTACCGCCAGTTAAACCTCCCTGGGCTATCATTTCCTGAATGCCGAGGCGAGGGGCAGCATTCATTAGTTTCAGTCCTTGCTTTACCAGGTATCGGTTCTCTCCCAGCAAAGGCATCATATCGGCAACTGTCCCCAGTGCTACCAGGTCAACTAGACTGTTGAGTTGCTCATCTTTGCCAATACTATGGAACAAAGCCTGGAGGAGCTTGAAGGCGACCCCAACCCCAGCCAGTTCGGCAAAAGGATAGCCTGAGTTTGGCAACCTGGGATTAATCACCGCCACCGCCGGCGGGATAGTGTCGGGGGGGGTATGATGGTCGGTAATAATGACATCAAGCCCTATCTTGTTTGACCCCTGTACCTGAGCCATGGCGGTGATACCACAATCAGCGGTAATTACCAGACTAATGCCTTGCTGGTAGAGGTTCTCTAAAGCGGTTGTCTTCAGCCCGTAGCCTTCGGTTAAACGATGAGGTATATAAGGAATGACATTAGCTTTGAGGATTGACAATCCTTGAACTAATAGAGCGGTAGCTGTGATGCCATCAGTATCGAAGTCCCCATAGATAGCTATGCTTTCTCCAGAAAGTAACGCCTGGTAAATCCTGGCCACTGCCTGGTGCATGTTCGGTAACAGGAATGGGTCACCGGCTAGTCTTTCATCAGCAGTGATGAATGATTCCAGCTGGGATGGCTCGGTAAGACCACGATTGTAAAGGAGCTGTGTGATTAGCCGGGAGCAAGCCGAAGTGGTAGCCAGGTATTTATCCGGGATAGGCGGCCGAAGGTGCCAACGGCTATGGCTCAAGCCTATGCCCCACTATATTTTCGGAAAATCAGCACTGAATTATGCCCGCCAAAGCCAAAGGAATTGGATAGAGTAGTCGTCACCTTGGCTGGACGAGCCACATTAGGCACATAATCCAAATCGCATTCGGGGTCAGCGTGGGCTAAATTTATCGTTGGTGGTATGATTCCATTCTGGATAACCATCGTACAGATGGCCGCCTCAACAGCCCCGGCAGCCCCGATGAGGTGTCCGGTCATTGACTTGGTCGAGCTAATTGGAATACGGTAGGCAGCATCACCGAATGCAGCCTTTATTGCTAGAGTTTCTGTCTTATCATTTAGCTGTGTTGAGGTGCCATGGGCATTGATGTAATCAATATCGTTCGGAGACAGCCCCGCTTTCTTAAAAGCTAACCGTATTGCCCGGGCACCACCCTCTCCATTTTCAGCCGGCTGGGTAATATGGTAGGCATCAGCGCTGGCTCCATAAGCCATAATTTCTGCCAGGATATTAGCCCCCCGCATTTGAGCATGAGTGAGACTTTCAAGAATAAGAAGGCAAGCCCCTTCACTGATGACAAAGCCATCACGTTCAGTATCAAAGGGACGGGAAGCTCGTTGCGGGTCATCGTTCCGGGTGGAGATAGCCTTAAGAGCATTAAAGGCAGTAATACCGAGGGGATTGATGATTGCCTCACTGCCACCAGCAATGACCACCTCAGCCCCACCCCGTTTAATAAGTTCATAAGCCACACCGATTGCATCGGAACTGCTGGAGCAAGCTGATGTGACACACAGATTTAGTCCCTTTACTCCCAGGGCAATAGATACCTGAGCCGCCGCCATATCCGAAATCATCATTGGAGCTAGAAAAGGGCTTACACGGTCTGGTCCTTTTTCTACCAGCACCTTAGTCTCTTCAAAGAGGGTGGTTAGACCACCAATCCCGCTACCAACAATGACCGCAATGTTGTCCTCATTATCATGGTTAACCTGAATTCCGGACTGTTCCACGGCCTGCCGACCGGCAGCAACTGCCAATTGGGCAAAACGGTCCATACGGCGGGCATCCTTACGGCTGACATAGTCGGTGGGTTCAAACCCCTTTACCTCGCCGGCAAATTTAGTGGCAAGAGGCCCAGCATCGCAAAGGGTAATATAATCAATACCGGATTTGCCAGCAATCAGACCTTCCCAGGTAGTGGACATATTTAAACCCAGTGGACACAGGATGCCTATCCCGCTAACAATTACTCGATTATCGTTACCATTCATCAATCTTCCTCCTGCCCTCCCACAGACCAGAGACAACTCTTTTTTAATATGGGTTTAGCTCTCCGGCTGCCCCTTATAAAGCTGAATTGAAGATTTCCCGTCCTCAATTTGCTTGCCTGAGATTATGACTAGTATAATGTATTTTGGGCTGGATAGTCAACTCAGGGGTGTGTAAATGTGAAGGTCGCCCTGGATACCTTAGGCTGTAAACTGAACCAGGCTGAGACCGAATCTTTAGCCAGACAACTGGCTGAGGCTGGTCATCATTTAGTATCCCCTCTAGATGAAGCTGATGTCTATCTATTGAACACCTGCACGGTGACTCACCTGGCTGATGCCAAATCCCGTCACTGGCTCAGATTGGCTCACCGTCGTAATCCTGAAGCTCTGGTGGTAGCGACTGGTTGCTATGCTCAGCGGGTACCCCAAGAACTGGCTCAGATTGATGGGGTAAGTCTGGTCGTCAGTAACGAGGAAAAATCATCTTTGCTACGGATAATCTCGGAGCTCGGTGGCCCAGATAGCTCACCAAATAATGATGGTTCATTTATAAATAGTTACCCGGCCTCCCGAACTCGCGCCTTCATCAAGATTCAGGACAGCTGTAATCGTTTTTGCTCTTACTGTATTGTGCCCTTTGTAAGAGGCAGGGAGAAAAGTTTGCCGGCTGAGCAAATTGTAGCGGAAGTCAAGCAGCGTGTGGCTGATGGTGCTAAAGAGATGATATTAACCGGCACCGATATCGGCTTATATCACAACGGTGGCATTAATCTAGCGGGATTAGTGGAGAATATCCTGGCTAAGACTGATGTTACCAGGTTACGGCTCTCCTCCCTCCAGCCCCAGGAAATCTCCGCCGGGCTTATCGGGCTGTGGCGTGACCGCAGGCTGTGCCCCCATTTTCACCTGTCGCTGCAGAGTGGCAGTAATAGAGTGCTTCAGCGAATGAAGCGGGGCTACTCGGTCAAAGAGTATCAGGGAGCAGTATCTTTAATTCGAGCGATGGTGCCCGATGTAGCAATCACAACCGATATTATTGTTGGTTTCCCCGGGGAGACTGATGAAGAATTTGAGGAGAGCTATAATTTCTGCCGGCAGATGGCATTTGCCCGTATTCATGTTTTCTCCTACTCACTAAGGAACGGCACTCAAGCTGCTCAGCTTCCTCACCAGATAAGCTCTCCGGTCAAAAAGCAGCGCAGCCAGAAAATGTTGGCTTTACATAAAGAAAGCACGCACAATTTTAACCAGAGATTTCTTGGTAAGACTTTGCCCGTCCTATGGGAGAAACCGTCGGCTGGAGTCTGGTCTGGTCTCACTGGCAACTATATCAAGGTCTATACTAGAAGTGATGAAAATTTAACCAATAAACTGCTGCAGGTAAAGTTGGACAAGTTTTGGAGAGATGGGATGTGGGGGGAGAAGAGTGAGAGAGGGAATAAAGGGAGTCTAGGCTAAACTTGCCAACAAACCTAACAAGGAATATAATACAATAATGGTAAAAGGTTATCTTCTTATCAAGCTGGTACCGGGGCTGGAATCCGATGCTCTGTCGCAGATTCGGGCCACCCAGGGAGTGCTGACAGTTAACCTTGTCTTCGGGCAGTGGGACGCTATTGCCGTCGCTGAAGCAAAGACCCTCTTTGAGCTAGCTAAGATAGTCGTTGGCGAAGTCCGTGGTATTCAAGGTGTCCAAGACACGACGACACTTCTCGAAGCTGAGCTATAGAAACCATTTCAATGTTCCCCCGATAAAACAACCCCTATTAGAC